>NZ_JAUSRB010000005.1 GCF_030811595.1 Streptosporangium brasiliense | reverse complement strand
AGGCCGACCAGGACGCGCGCCTGGTCGACCAGCTCGCCGGGCCGGGATCCGGCGTCGGCGGTGGCGTCGGTCAGCGATCGGGCGGCGTCGGCCAGGTCGACGGCCTCCCGGATCGCGGCGAGCCGGGCGAGGGACGCGCGGGAGTAGGTGGTGGCATGGTCATCGCTCATGCGTCAAGGAAATCTTGACGAATCTCATGCGTCAAGGAAATCTTGTCGAAAAGGTGGGGTTCCATCTCGCCGACCATGATCACCGGCGGATACCAGACAGTGCGTCGGTTCTGTCCGGTATAGAAAACGGGGCGCGACGCGCTGACCTGGGCAAACGCCAGCGGGGTTCCGGGGCGCCAACGGACCGGCGGAGATCTGTCCGGTTTGCGGGGATTTCCGGGGCGGATATGCAGTCCCCATGCATGATCATGCAGGCCCTGATCGCCTCGCGCGCCCGCGCGTAGACCCCTCCCGAAACGCCCGAAACCCCCGGTCTACGGTGGAGAGGTGGCCACGGCCAGGAGGCGCTACTGCCGCCACTGCCGCCAGCCGTTGCGCGCCACGATGCGCGCCGACGCGCTCTACTGCGGCCCGGCCTGCCGGGCGGCCGCCCGCCGCAGCCGCCGCTACTGGATGAAGGTCTTCGCCGTCGACCTTGCCGCCGCCCGTGGCTTGCAGGACCGGATCGGCCGGCACTGCCCGGTGTGTGGGCGCTGGTTCGTGCCCGGCGTCGGCGTGCGACGCGACGCCCGCTACGACCGTCCGGCCTGCCGTACCGCGGCCTGGCGGGCCCGCCGGCGGAGGCGGTCACCCGCGCAGCCGCTACGTGAAGCCGTCACCGAATCCGCGGCCGTGACGGATACGGGCACGCCTGCACGCGGCTGACCTGCGCAGGCAGAGCGGTCCCCGTGGTCGGCCGTCTCGCTGACCCGGTCGGGCCTCCCGCCGGGACCGATCGGGCGCCTGATCGCTTATCTTGCTGCGTCCTTGCAGGTCAGCCGCGCGAACACATCGTGTCCGGCCGTTCACCCATCGTCACGAAGTGACGATGCCTTAGCACTGCCGGTTGATCGTGCTCTTGGGTCGATCTGGTCGTGGTGTCTCTGGTTCGCCTGTTAAGTCGGACTTTCTGCACAACTTGCTTTGCATGGTGGCCTGCAGAAATAGAACTAACTTTCGATAAGTGAGCTTAACGTAAGTCAAGATCACCCACGACAATGCAGGCTGTCACAAGATCATCCCGGCCGCCGGAATCGACCCCGGCCACGAGCCGACCCGTGACCCGGGCGCCGTCCTTGACTTTGTAAAGATCTTGGCCCGGGTCACGGTCCTGCGACTCCGAGGACACCGGAGGGGCTGACTGGCCCCGAGAAGCTCTGAAACGCATTGGGGGGGGGAGCCCGCACGGGTGGGTGTGATCGCCCGCCTGTGTGGCTCTCAGTGCGCTGTAGATCACCCGTAGCCAGTGGGTGAGGTGTTAGGCCAGGACATCGACGCGCTTCGCACCATCGAGGCGGCCGCTATCGAGGCGGTCGGACCAACAGGCCGCGCACTCGCCACCGGCCCGGCGGCCGGCACCGGGATGGATCGGGCAACTGGGCGCCGCCTCCGGCGAGGTTCGGGGCATCAGCCGGATCACCGGCGCGGGCAACTGCTCCAGGCGCGTGCTCCACACGGCGTACAGGGATCGCACGCCTTCCAGCTCGGTGACCAGCTCCTGGCGCAGTGCCTCCGGCGACCACCCCGCCGCCCAGGCCGCGGCGACGAGCACGGCCAGACGATCCCGCTGCTGCCTGCCCGGTTGACGACGCCACGGCAACGCTTCCACCCACGTCCCCGCCCCGTCGCTGAGGGTGTCCTCGGCTCTCGCCTCCTCCCCCTCCTCGTTATGGAGAGGCGCTTGTGACTGCCGGGGCGATTGCTCGGTTGGGGGGGCGGGGGGGGAGGTGTTCTTAGTCTTCTTAGAGACAGTCTTCTTAGAGACTCGGGGGTTCCCCGAGTCCCGGGAAACCCCCGAGTCGGGGCGACCTGCGGTTTCACGGTGTTTCCGCAGGTCGCCCCCGAGTCCGGGAATTCCCCGAGTCGGGGATGGCGTCCCGTCGAGCTTGGCTTGGCGCTTGGCTGCGCGATTCGTCGCGGCCTGAGTGGGCTCGATGAACTGCACCTGGCGGACGCCGGCCTCCCTGGCGATCGCTGTCAGGAGGTCTGCGATTTCCTCGTCGCTGGCGGGGGTGTCGTACACCACCACTTCGGTCGACCAGCGGTTCCCCTCGGTGCTCATGACCCGCACCTTGACGACGTACTGGGCCACCTGGAGCAGACCCATGGCGGCCGCCATGGCGTCCTCGCCGTAGCCGTAGCGCTTGCCGATGTCCGACAGGGTGATTTCCCAGCCGTCTCGGTGCCGTAGCAGCACGGTCAGCAGTCCCAGGGCCGTCAGGTCAAGGTGGGCGGCGTCGTCGATGGTCTCGTTGGGGACCGCCGCGAACCTCGGCTGGCGACCAGTGCGCTTCCTCATCGGACACCCCCGAGCAGGGACGTATCCGTGTGAATGTCCGTCTGAGCTACCGTGGTGGTAGCGAGTGAAGACACGATGTGATCTCTCTCGTCGAGGCTCAACCCGGTGAGTTTGGCGACTGTTGCGGGTTGAGCGAGTGGACCGGCGGTCCTGGTGCCCCGCGTGCGGGTTCCAGGGCCGCCGGTTTCTGCGTCTGGGGGGAGATTCTGTCCGGGGAGCAGCTTTACGTCTTGCCGACGGGCCCTCGGGAGGAGATCAATCCGGGATCGGGTACGTGTATGACCACGTGAACCGTGACGCGGCATGGACGCCTCTGGCGTACTCGATCACCCGGCCGTCAACGGTTCGGGTCGTGCGGCGTACCTCTACGACCGGCTCCCCTGCTGGCAGCTCCAGGAGAAGAGCCTCTTCAGTCGTAGGCATCCGGGCCGATAGATCCTCTGTGATCTCGTTCGGGTCGAATCCACGCTCAGCCAGGACGGCGAAACCGCCGCCACGGCCAGCGATGCCTGGCCTGGAATCGACGATCGACGTGCCCTCGACGTCCTCCTGCCGGTAGTACGAGGCCATGGTGTGCGTAGGCACACCTCCGCGGGTCATCACCCGAGCGCGCTCGTACACCTGCGATCCGACGTCTACGCCGAGCGCGGCCGCCACGGCCTCATCAGCCTCTACCAGGTCGACCTCTTGAGTCTGGCCACCTTGCTGCTGTGCGGATGCACTGTCCTTGTTGGTGTCGGCGTAGGCATCGACTGTGGTGATCTGCCACCGGTGGCGGGCGTATCGATCAGGGCCCAGTCGGCGAATCGGATAGGGCTCCCGCACGTACGCCCCAGACCCCGGCCGCGCTGTCACCAGCCCTTCAGCCTTCAGGATCGCTATGGCCTTGGTCGCCGTGTTACGGCTGACGCCGTAGCTCTCGGCGAGATCCCGTACCGGAGGAAGGCGCCCGCCAGGGGGCAGTACGCCGCTGGCAATGTCGGCTCGCAGGTTCTCTGCGATCTGCCGCGACGGAACCGTCTCTGCACTGTCTCGCATGACATCACCCTACCGAAATTGTCGTACGCCAATCTTGACCCTAGCCGTTCGTGCGCTTAGTGTCATTGGCGTACGACAATTGTCGTACGACGATTTGGGCGATTTGCAAGCGTCCGAATCAGCCTTCAGCAGAGCGGCCCCGGTGCTGGAACACCGAGGCCGCGAGGACAACTAGCCGTAGAGGAGCTAGAAGCCCATGGGAATCATCATCCCCCTGCCCCGAACTGCACCCGACCTCGACACCCGTCCGCTGGCCTACGCCCTGGCCCACATGGAGCCCGACCTGCGGGCCCTGGTCCTGCCGGGCGAGACCTGGGACGACATGATGACGCGCCGCGAGGCCGCCGCCGACATCCTCGACGACCTGCTCGCCGAGGCCGCCGCCGAGCTGGCCGACGCCGAGGCGGTGAGCTGGTGATGGAGTTCCTCATCGTCCTGACCCTGTCCAAGCCGTGCAGCGGCGGATTCCGGCAGGCCACCCTCATTCGGACCATCACGGCGGACCCGGGATCCACCCGCTCCGGCCTGCTGAGCTGGGCGCTCGACCAGGCCGGGCCGGAGTTGCAGGGTGCCAACGTCCTGTTCTTCTCCGCTGAGCCCAACGCCCTGCCCGCGACCCTCAAGGCGGTGCAGGGCTGATGACCTACACCACCACGTCCCAGACGCACGCCGACCAGGCCGACAAGCACCTGACCAGCGCCGCCGATGTCTCCTGCTACCAGACGGAATCCGCCCTCGACGCGCTGCGGAGGGCCCAGGTCGGCACCGGCCACGCTCTGCTGGCCATCCACCAGGAGCTCACGGAGCTGCGCGCCGACCTCGGCGAGCTCGCCGACATCGCCGCCGCGGTGCGGGAGCTGGCCGACGCGATCGGCCAGCAGCAGCCCCGGCGCCGCTGGTTCCGCAGGACGGGGGCCGGCCGATGAGCATCACTCCCCCGATCTCGGCGCCGATGCCCGACCCCGAGGAGGTCGCGCGCGGCCTGGCCGAGCTGGAGCTGTATGTGGCTGCGAAGACCCCGGTTCTTCCTGCGCCGGCCCCGACCATCGAGGTCCTGGAGGAGGGCGAGACCAAGCGGGTGCGTGAGCTGCGCGCCCGGGTCGCCGAGGCGCACCGCCTGGTCGAGCTGCAGGACGATGACGCGCCGCTGCTGGTCGACACCTCCAAGGTGCGCAAGCGCCGTGTCCGAGTCGCTGAGGCCGCCCGGCTGTACCAGCTCTCCCAGGACCCTGCCGAGCTGGCCTGGCGGGATGCCCGGGTGCGGCGGACCACCACGGTCATGGCGATGTCGGCGGCCACCATCGCGTTGGGCGTGTCCTCGATCGGTGTGCAAGCCTCCGTCGCCAAGGGACTCAAGCTCGGCGACGACACGGTCGGCTGGTGGGCCGCGTTCGGCGTGGAGCCGATCCTGTCGCTGCCGCTGCTGGCGGCCGTGACCGTCCAGGCGTACGCGGCGATGCGCGGCCGGGCCGTCGACCGCAAGAGCCCGGAGGGCCGCAAGCTCCTCAAGGCCGAGGCGCTGTTGCTCGGGCTGACGCTCGTGCTCAACTGCTGGCCCGCGATCAAGTGGAGCGGCTTCGATCTGCTGCCGCTGGTCGTCCACTCGCTCGGGCCGCTCGGCGCGGTGACCGCGATCTGGCTGCTGCCGACCCTGTGGGCGATCCTCGGGGCGCTGCCCGCCGGGAGGGGTACTGCCGGGGGTACTGGGCGGCTGATCAGGGAGAACGCCTCCGATGAACCTGGCGAGGAGTACACCCAGTACACCCCGGGCGGGGTCGACATCGAGGCCCTGGCCGACCGGGCCCAGCAACTGATCGACGCCGGACAGCTGCCCGCCTCGCCTGGCATCCACAAGATCCGTCACGCGCTCGGGTGCGGCGTCGACGTCGCCCGCCGGGTCCAGATCGCTCTGGGCGGGGGTGCGTGATGGCCCGCGCGAAGAAGAAGACCGCCGCGCCGCCGGCCGTGGTCCGGCACCGCCCGAAGGTCGTCCGCGCCGTCGACGGCACCGGCACGGTCTACCGGCTGGTGTGCCCCTGCGGGACGACCGGCCGCGAGTGGTACGGCCGTGGCCCCGCCCAGGAGGAGCTGGAGCGGCACCTGGCCGCGCTGCCGGTCGTCCCGGCCGCCCAGCAGTGCCAGGCCCCCCGGCGGCATGACCGCCGCGCCTGGGAGCCGTGCCTGGTGTGCGAGCTCCAGACCGCCCTGTTCGACCTGGAGGTGGCCCGGTGAGCCGCCCCCGCCGCAGCGTCCGACCCTCAGGTGTGGGCGCCCACCTGCTCGGCGCGGCCGTCGTCTCGGCGCTGGCCTGGTGGCTGCTTCCCCTGACCAGCCTGCCCGCCCTGGCGGCCTCCTGGCTGGCCGGGGTGGTGGCCGGCCTGTCGGTGCTGTCGGTGCTCGCGGCCGCCCGCCGCGCCGCCGTGGCCACCCTGTCCGCGTCTGCCCCCCGTCCCCGGCCCCGCCGGAGTCCGCGAGGTGCCCGATGAACAACACCACCGACGAGCCCCAGGCCGTCGAGACGGTCGAGGCCGCGCCCGCCGAGGTCGCACCGATCGAGGGGACCGTCCTGCCCGCCGCGATGCCGGTCCCGGCGCCTGAGCCGGACGAGACCGACGACGACCTCGACGAGGACGAGCGGCCCGAGGGCATCCCGGCGGCGCACCTGGCCGCCGGGGGCCTGTCCAGCGCGGCCGTGACGCTCGGCAGCCTCTATCAGCTGCTCGGCCTGCCCGGTCTGATCGGCGGGGCGGTGCTGAGCGGCGGCGGCGCCATCGCCTACGTTCGCCACCGCCACCAGCGTCGTCAGCGCTCCACGTGGGGGGTGAGCTGGGAGGACGGCAAGGGCGGCCGTGGTCCTGGTCGCCGGAGCCGTTCCGGCGGCGGTGGCGCTTTCGGGGCGCTGCGCAGTGAGGGCCGTTCCTCCCGCTCGGCCGGCCGCTCGACCGGCGGTGGACTGCTGGCCGGCCGCAAGGGCCGCTCGACCGGCGGCGCGTCCCGCTCCGGTGGCGCCGCTGCCTCCGGGTACGGCTCGACCGGCCGCGCCCGCCCTGCTGGTCGGGGCCGCGACTCCTCGGCGGCCACGAGCGCCCGGTCGACGACCCGCCAGGGCACGAGCGCGAAGAGCGCCCAGGGCGCGACCCGGCAGCGGGGGCCGCTGCAGAACGTCCGGCACGCGGCGGCCTCGACCGGCCGGGCCGCGCGTAACTTCGGCCGTACCGCGCGCCGGGCCGGCGCTGGGACCGCTCGCGCGGTCCGCAGCAGTGCCAGCCAGGTCCGCAAGGGCGCCGCGTGGGCCGATGCCAAGACCGGGGACCGCGCGGGGCGGGCCTACCGCGCCACCACGGCCGCCACGCGCCGAGCTGCTCGCGCGACCGGCCGGGCCGCCGCCTCCCAGGCGCGCCGGGCCGGGGCGTGGGCCGACCGCAAGACCGGCCAGCGCGTCAGCACCGCCTGGCACGCCACCCGCGGCGCCGAAGGGTTCCGCGCCGCCCGACGTCGCGCGGCCGCCACGCTGGGCGGGTGGGACGCGCAGCTGACCGCCACGCTGGTCGCCCTGGTGGCGCTGCTGGTCGACCGCTGGCGCGCCCGCCAGGCCGTGGCCGCCGAGCAGGCCGACAAGGACGCGCAGGCCGCTGCCGAGGCCGCCGAGGACGGCAGTGGGGACGGCCCGCGTGACCCGGCGCTGACCCGGGTCATCGCCTGCCCCCGATGCAAGGCCGAGCACACCGTGACCATCCCCGCCGACGAGTTCGACACCTGGATCCGCTGCGGCTGCGGATTGAAGATCTGCGTCTTTCGGGAGCCGGTCGACCCGCCCGAGCACGTCATGGCCGAGCTGGCTGAGGAGATGGCCGCCGACTCCGGCGCGGACGACCGCCGCCGGCCCCCCTCCACCACCGCATCACCCATCCACACCAGGAGGAACCGATCCGTGAGCGCCAACCCGCTGGCCGCCGCTGCGGCCGAGGTCAACGCCGCCGCCGCCGCGCACGCGCCCGCCGACATGTGGGACGTCGCCCGGGAGCTGGACCAGCTGCACGAGGTGCCGGCCAACATCGCGATGGCCGTGCGCACCTACACCATGCGCCTGCAGGGCGAATACCCCATCGACCCGGCCGTGGTCGACGCCATCCACCAGCTGTATCAGGGCCTGGCGCAGCTGGTGCCGGTCGCCGAGGAGATCGCGGTCATGTTCCGCACCGCGCACGCCGAGGACCTCAAGCGCGAGGAGGCGCCGCGTACCAACGAGCAGATGTGGGACGTCGGCCGCATCTGAGCTGCCCGATTCCACGCACACGGAAGGAGATGACGATGGTGGGCACCAAGACCAAGGCCACGACCAAGCAGCCGGTGGACTGGTCGCTGACGCCGCGCGGGCCGGTCTCGGCGGCGGTGCAGGGCTCCCTTGCCCTGGCCGCGGCCGCGACGGTCGGCGACGCGGTGGCGTTGTCGCCGGTCTGGGGCGGCGCGGCCACCGCGGCCGGGGCGCTGGCCCTGGTGGTCGCTGGTGCCCACCGCCAGCTCGCTCCGGCGGCGCTGCTGTATCGGCTGGGCTGCTGGGTCGGCGCCGGCGCCTGGTGGACCTGGACGCTGGTCGACACCCCGTGGTCGCAGAGTTCCTGGGCGGCGCTGGGGATCGGCGCGATGACCGCAGGACTCATGGCGCCGCTGGGCCGCGTCACCAAGAAGACCAAAGCCCGGCCGGGCAGTGCCCTGGTGCTGCGCTCGACCTCCGGCCTGGCCGCCGACTGGGAGGCGCGCATCCGCCGGGTCTGCCGGGCGCCGGTCATCGTCACCGACGTGCGGGCATGGGACAACGGCGCCGGCTATGACGTGCTGGTGACGCTGCCGCCGTCCGGCGTGACCCGCGCTGACATCGCTGGCCGCGCCGAGAGCCTGGCCACGGCCGCCGACCTGCCCGAGGGGTGCAGCGTGGAGGTGCGCGGCGTGGCCGGTGCCGGCCGTAGTCAGGTGATGGTGCGGGTCTCGACGGTCAACCGGATCGCCCAGGTCATCGGCTACCCGGCCGACTACAGTCCCCGCTCGATCCTGGAGCCGATCGTGCTGGGCGAGCACGCCAACTCGGATGTGGCCGGCGCCGAGGTGCGCGAGGAGGCGGCGCTGATCGCGGGCAAGCGCGGCTCGGGGAAGACCACGTTGCTGCAGGTGGTGTCGATCGCGTTGGGCCGCTGCCGCGACAACCTGGTCTGGCACCTGGACCTCAACGGCGGCGGTCTCACCCAGCCGTGGATCGACGTGTGGTTGGACGGGCGGGCCGCACGGTGCCCGATCGACTGGGCCGCGCCGAACCTGGCCGAGGGCAAGCTGATGCTGGCCTCGGCGATCTCGATCGCCAAGCACCGCAAGGCCAGCTACCGCAAGCTCAAGCGCGCCCACAACGCGAGCCTGCTGCCGGTCAGCGCGGACCTGCCGCAGATCACCATCGTGGTCGACGAGGGCGCCAACGCCGTTGCCGACCGCGACCTAGCCAAGCTGCTGGGTGAGCTGCAGAACATCGGCCGTAACGAGGCGGTCAACCTGGTCATCTCCAGCCTGCGGCCGACCGGTGACCTGGTGCCGGTCAACATGCGCAAGCAGTCCGGCGTGCGGGTGCAGATGTATGGCCCCGACCCCGAGGAGCTGGCACACATGTTCGGCTGGTCGGTCAACGGCAAGCTGAGCATGGACCAGCTCGGCGGCAAGGGCACCGGGTTCCTGTCGCTGGACGGCTCGTTTCCGCGGCCGTTTCGCGGCTACAACGTGCTGCCCGCCCAGGTGGAAGACGCCGCGCTGGCCATCGCGGCGCTGCGCCCGGACCTGGACGCCGCTTCCGCCCAGGCGGCCGGCCCGGCGTATGCGAGTCGGCTGGAGCGGATGCGGCGCGTGTTCGCCGACCGCGACGGCCAGGACGACGAGCTGGAGACGTCCGCGTCCACGCTGCCCGCGCCCCAGACACCGCCGCGCCGCCTGACGGTGCTGCCCGGCGGCGCCAACGCCAGCGAGTGGGCCGACCCGCCGACCCTGGCCGGCCGGACCCGCCCGGCCGTCTCGACGGCCTCGGCTGCGGACTGGCCGGAGCCTCGCATGGTCGGCCGTCTGCGGGCCGAGCAGATGCACCCCGTCCCGGCGGCCGCGCCCGCCGCTGCGGTGCGCCCGGTCCCGCAGATCGTCACCCGCGCCCTGGCGACGATCGACGACGCGGGCGATGACCGGATGCACTCGGCGACCCTGGCCGAGGCCCTGGGCTTGACCCCGACCGACCTGGCGGCGCTGCTGCGCCCGCTGGGCGTCACCACCCTGCCCCGGGCGTTCCTGCGCGGCGGCCGGGAAGCGCGCGGTTACGCCCGTGAGGACCTGTCGGTGGCTGCGGAGCGTATCGGCCGGGGCGAGATCGACGTCCCGGCCGACGTGGCCGCCTGGCCCGCCGCGTAGCTGTCCGGGCCGGACGTCCGGCCCGGACACCCGAACACCCCCGGACATCCGCCCCGGATGCCCTTCTGAACGGCCGAAACGCTGCTCCGTCCGGGGTGTCCGGGGGGTTGAGAGACCCCCGGTTTCCCGCCTCCAGGCGCCCCGGACCCCTCCCTCTGCCACCCCGGACACCCGGACACCCGCCCCGTCAGGCAGGGGCCGGCACCCGGCTAGCTCTCCCGCCCGCCTGTCACTCCCCGTCACCGCAAAGGACATGCCATGGCTCCCCGGACCGCCCCGTTCGCCCCCGCCGCTGTCCGCGTCCCCGACGCCTCGACGGCCGCCGGCCCCGCCCAGGAGGCGACGCTGCCGGGCCTGGCCGAGCTGACCAGCGCCCTGGCATGCGCCGTGCACGCCCCGGCCGTGCTCGTCACCGTCGACCCCACGCTGGAGGACGGCGCCCTGGCCTACGGCACGGGATGCGACTCGGTGCCGCGGGTGGTCCTCGGCGCCGAGCTGCTGGCCGATGAGATGCGGCTGCGCGGCGTCCTGGCCCACGAGATCGCCCACCACGCCCTGGCCCACGGCCGGGGCGCCATCCACCGATGGCAGATCGCCTCGCATGTCGCCGGCGGCGCCGCGCTGGCCGCCGTCATCATCGGCCTGCCGGTCTGGATGGTCCTCGCCTGCGCCGCTGCCGCGATCGGCGCGCACCTGGCCGCCGCCCGGGTGCAGCGGCGCGAGGAGTACGACGCCGACACCTACTCGGTGCAGCTGCTGGAGGCGGCCGGCCTGGACGGGCGGGCGATCGTCGCCACGACCCTGGCCGCCGTCCCGCAGGAGACCCGCTGGTATCGGCTGGCCGGGTGGATCGGCGGCAGCCACCCCACCCCGGACGCGCGCCGCCGCAACATCGCCCACAGCCGCCGGGCGCTGGTCCTCAGCATCCGTTCCTGACCCCGGCGTGGTCGTTGCGTGTCGCCCCCGGAACCCGGCCCGGGGGCGGCCCGGAGCGCCCACCCGGACGCCCGACAAATACATCAGGGGCCTCCCGCCGCAAAACGAAGGGCCCCTGACGTCCCAGATGGGAGACACCAGGATGGCACAGCGCGGACAGTGGCCGGCCGGAGCCAACACCCCCGAGCGCAAGCCCTACCGCTGCCCCGGTTGCGGAGCCACCAGCAGCACCCCGATCAACCACGACCACTCCAAGCCGAAGAAGAAGTGACGGCCGCCGAGACGGAGGACACATGCCTACCTGCGACAACTGCGGGGCCCCGCTGCCTCATGGGGGCCGGTACTGCTCGACCGACTGCCGAGAGATTTGCGAAGACGACGCGTAGCCGTCTGACCTGAACGGAAAGCGGGCCCGGAGGATCATCCTCCGGGCCCGCTTCGTGTACTCGATGGTGAATCCCCAGCTCATCAGACACGGGACCACGGCTTTTCCGTGGTCCCGTGTCCGACGTCAGCTTCGGGCGGCGATCCTGACGGCGAGGCCGCCGTCCCAGTCGGCTACCAGGGTGGCCAGCAGGGCGCGCAGCACCGCCGCGCCCGTGGTGTCGTGGGTGGCGGCCCACGTCTTCAGATCCCGGTAGAGCGGAGGGTCGAGATCATAGGTCGTTTTCACCACGGAACCACGGGGCACCTGTGGTCCCGTGTCCGCGAGCGCGTCGCCGACGACGGCCTGGAGCGCCGCGTCGGCCACCAGCTCGGCGATGAGGGCACGCACGACCGGCGCCACACCGACCAGACCGTGCTGTGCCGCCCAGACCCGCACCTCGCGCAGGAGCTTGGGCGACAGGTCGAACGTCGCCTTGTACGGCTTCACCCGGACCACGGGACCACGGGATGCCTGTGGTTCCGTGGGTGTCTGACGTGCGGCGGCGGCGGCCATGCTGCCTCGGTGAGAGCGGGCCATCATCCGCCGGCCCGCCAGGTGAGGATCTCCTCTGCGGCCACCGCGTAGGCCGTACCGGCGGCCGTCACGGGAGCGCCGTGGCTTTGGGCGAACAACTCCAGCCGCGGGATGCGGGCGGCGAGCACGCGGTGGCCCTGGTCGGTGAGCGCCTCGGCGGCCTCCTCGGTGCTGGCCGCCCGGGAGACGCACCGGTTCAGCAGCACGCACGTGGGCAGCGGCTCGGCGCGCAGCGCGTCGACCTCCTCGACGATCCGCAGGACTGGGGCCATGCGGTCGACCTCCACCGTGGTCGGCGCGACCGGGACGATGCCGACGTCGGCCACCCGCAGCGCCGAGATGGCGATGCCCTGGTGGTCCTCGATGGGCGGGGAGTCGATGACCACGTGGTCATGGTCGACCGCGATGCGCGGCAGGGTGCGATGCAGATCCCGGGTGGCCAGGCTGATCACCTCGAACGGCATCGGCGCCCGTGCGTGCCAGCGCTCGGCCGACCCCATGCCGTCCGACAGGTCGGGCGCCAGTTTGAGGTGGGCCCCGCCGGGGTCGGCGCCGACCAGCAGCACCTTGTGGCCCAACTCGTGCAGGGCGTGGGCAAGCCAGACGGAGCTGGTGGTCTTGGCCGTGCCGGGTTTGAGGTTCGTGACGGTCCAGATAGGCATGTCGGGCACGATACGGGGACACGGGGTCCCCGTGGTCCTGTGGCGCGCTGATCTGGTCATTCGATGGCAAGGCCCGACGAAGGAGGGTCGCGGCAGCCGATCGCCCCGACCACCGACCGACCTTGCTTCGACGGGCGATCGTCACGGCATCAGCCGGCCGGATATCGGGAGATACCTTGGTCCGCTTTCTGGGCTAGGCGGCCCCGGAGAGCGGGACCGAGCGCGCGTGGCGGCGGCGGCCGGGACCGGCCCCCAGGCCGCATGCCCGGCCGCCTGGCCGGCGGAGCGCGCGGCGGGCCGCGCCGGGCGCGGGCCGCCCTTGACCCCTATAAGAACAATTCGGCAACTGGCTCATGACCCATCCGGGCATGGACGCGGGGTCGTCGATCAGGGTCCATGGAGGCATGGCCAAGTCATCGCGTCCCAACCTCAAGGCGTCAGCGTCGGAGTTGCAGTCGTTCGCCGATCGCACGGGGGATCCGCAGTTGAAGGCGATCGCCCGCGAGATGCAGTCGTTTGCGGACAAGCAGGAGAACCCACCACAGCGCGGGCAGTGATTCTTTCGGCAACGGCGTCGGGCCGCTTCTCGGCCTGCTCCTGGTCCTCGTCGACGAGGCGCTCGATTCTTTCGGCAGCCGTCTGTCGAGGGCCTGGGCGTCGCGGGCCGGGACCGGCCGGAGAGCCGCAGCCCGGCCCACGAACGCCGGCGGCCCGCCGTGGCGGGCCGCCCTTGAAACCGTAGAGAAAGTTCTCATCCGCCACGTTGGCCAACGTGCCCTCTAGACGCTAGAGGGCAGGTCAGGCCCCGGATCGGCCTCTAGGAAACCCTCTAGGTCTAGAGGGACCGGCCTCTAGACCTAGAGGGGTGTCGTCAGTCCCAGTCCGGCGGCTGCTCTCCGGTCTCGTCGGCGATCCGGCAGACCTCGCCGCAGTAGTCGGATCCGGCCGTGGTGATCGGCGCCGAGCAGATGATGCACTCGGCGGGCGCGGTGGTCTCGGTCATCGGCGGTGCGCTCCCGTTCATCAAGATGCATTGGTACATCGGGGTCGGGTCGCGCGGATTATTTCGGCAGTGCGCCGGCCGAGGGGGGCCAGGCGCGCATTCTGCAGGCGCGTCCCCGGCACAGCCGCGTCGGGTCGGCCGCGGCGACGCTGATGGCTTGGGCGGCATCCAGGCGTCCGCTGCGGCCCGAGGTCAGGCAGCAAGCGGCCTCGGGGATCATGGGGTCGCCGCGGGTGACGGCGCGGTGCAGCCTGTCCAGTCGCGTCGTGGGGCCGGCCTCCGCGGCCAGCGGGGGAGCGACCACCGGGACGTGGCCCTCGGGGGCGGCGGGGGCGCTGGGGAGCCGGTAGGGCTCCATCGGGCCGCGGCGGAGCTCGCTCATCAGCGGGGCCGGTTGCCGGTCAGCTCGGCCAGGCGGGCGCGGGCGTCGGCCAGGACGTCCAGGGTCGCCGCGTCGCCGGGCAGCTCGATGAGCAGCCGTTCATACAGGGCGACCTTCCGGCGGGCCAGGCCGATCTCCAGATGCCGGTGGCGGTGCGCGTCGTCGGGGGCGTCGTCGCCGGCGAGCAGGCTCACCGCCTCGGTGACCATGGCCGACTCCTCGGCCGCGGCCGCCGGGGCCAGGGCGGCGCCGATCGGATCGGTCTTGTCCGGCTCGGTGGGCAGGCGGTGGGCCTGCCACCACTCGGTGAGCATCTCCACCGTCGGCCGCGGGTCGCCGCCCACGGCGTGGCCCAGGTACTCGGTGGAGATTTCGGGGTGCAGCCAGGCCAGCAGCGCGCGGCGGCGGAAGTCCTTCTCGGCGTCGCCGTAGCGGCTCTGTGCGGCCTGCTTGGAGATGTCGCCCAGGTTCCAGCCGATCGTCTCCCAGCTGGTGCCCTTGAGCCGCTCGTGGATGACGGTGTAGGCCAGGACCTCGCGGGCC
>NZ_JAUSRB010000004.1 GCF_030811595.1 Streptosporangium brasiliense | reverse complement strand
CGTGCACGCGAGGTCGGCCGGCGGGTGCACGTGGAAAACGGCGTGCTGTACTTCGTTGACCCCGCCTCGCTGGCCATGGCCCGCACCTCCCGGGCGCTGCCGGTGAAGATGGACAAGGGCCGCGACGGCGAGGCCGTGGTCAACGTCGAACCGCTGTACGGAACCTTGGTCCCGCGCGCCGGCAAGCAGGCCCGCCGTGACCTGACCGGTTTCGACCTGGACACCAACAGGCTGATCAACGCCAAGCAGACCCCCGGCAAACCGTCGCCAGACTTCGTTGCCCGCGACACCGCCATCACCTCCCCGACCGACCTCTACACCAACGCCCAGGCGCTGAGCGTCGAGCACGAGGAGTGGCTGCACGCGACCATGCAGATCAAGCACCTGTCCGACGTCGAGCACCTGCCCGGACAGCTCGTCAACCTCACCGGAAAGGCCGTCAGCCCTCAGATGCACGGAACATGGCTGATCACCGAGGCAGCCCACCACCTGGAGTCGCGGCTGGTGTCCAAGCTCGGCACCCGCCGTTTCGACTCCTCCCTCACCCTGTCGCGTAACACCGACCAGGGATTTCAGATGCGCGACCGGCGAGCGCCGCGGGTCGACGACGGGTGCATGCTCTCAGGCGGCCGGTGGCGGGCGCGTAACCGACAGGTGGTGATCCTGTGAGGGAGCACACCGGCAAGTACCAGGCCATCGTCGTCTCGGCGCGCGACCCGAAAAATCAGCGCCGCATCACCGCCCGAGTGCCCGACGTGCTCGGCCAGACCGTTTCCGAATGGGCGCGGCCGGCCACGATCGTGGACGCCCCGCTCAAACCAGGCGCCATGGTGTGGATCACCTTCCCGAACGGTGACCTGCGCTGGCCGGTCTACCACGTGCCCAACGACCCCAAGCACGGGAGGATCATCCCCACCGGGGGCTCCTTGTCGGTCGACGGCCCCGGCCCGGCCGGCGTGGTGCTGGACGCCAAGGTGCACGCCAAGAAGTCCAACAGCGGGTATGTGGCCATGGTCGCCACCGCTTTTGAGATCGCCTCCACCACCGAGCTCAAAGAGCGCATCAGGCCCCTGACCACCGACGCGCTGGCCGCGGTCAAGGCCGCCCCCTCCTACGAGTGGTGCTACACCAGCGACCACACCAGCGACTCGCGGCTGCACGTCGGGCCGCTTCTGGAAGATCTGCCCGAGGTCGTCCAGGCGAGCGCCTCCACCGTCGACACCGGCGCCGTGATCGGCATCCTATGGGAAGCGGTAAGAACACTTTCCGCAAAAGTTGAATTGTTGGAGCAGGCGCTCGCAACTGCAAACGAAATCGCCAACCCAAATACACTGAATGGTGACTCTGGATAACCCTTTATCGCGGCAGGAGGAATGAACTATCGTGTCGCTCGGAAAAGCTCCTGTTGCGATCGACCAGCCGTTCCGTTTCGGTGTGGACGGCAGCGTGACGACAACGCGAAACGTGGACCGGCAGATTCTTCAGCGCCTGGTCACGATCATCGCCACCAACCCCACCGAACGCGTCATGATGCCGGAATTCGGCGTCGGCGTGGCCCGCATGGTTTTTGAGCCGGACCCGTCCACTGTGGTCGCGGACCTGTCCATTGACGTGGCCGAGCAGGCCGCCCTGTACGAGCCCGGCGCGGTCATCACCAAGCTGACCCCGTACCCGGAGCCGTCCAAGGGGATGGCGCTGCTGGACGTCGGATTCAAGCGGACCGACACCCCCGACTCCGGCGTGGCCGCGAGCCGTTTCGTGCACCGCGGCGTGGTCGGCCCCGGCGGCACCGTGAGCGAGGTCATCCGTGGCTGACGAGACCCTGGCCGAGATCGGCTACACCGTCCCCGAGGTCTCCCTGGACTACACCGCCCGCGACTACGACGCCGTGCTGGCCGAGCTGGTCCGCCGCGGGCGCCAGGTCATCCCCGAGTGGGTGGCCAACGGTGAGGGCGACTTCGTGATGATGCTCGCCGAGATCATGGCCTCTAGTACCGACCTCAACAATCTGTACATCGACCGGGTGCTGGGCGAGAGCGTCCTGGCCACCGCGACGCAGCGGGCATCGGTGCTCGCGCTGGCCGAGCAGATCGGCTACATCACCCACGGCACGATCGCGGCGACAGGGTCAGTCACCCTGACCTCCGACGCGACCACCACCGCGGCGATCACCGTACCCAAGGGTACGACGCTGCTGACCGACTACATCGAGGACCTGGACGCCCCGATCGTTTTCGAGACCGACAGCGACGTGGTGGTCCCGGCCGCCGGCGGAACAATCAACGCGGCGATCACCCAGGGCCAGACCGTCAACCGCTACGAGGCCGGCGAGGGCACCGGCCGCGCCGGCCTGTCGGTGCGCATCCCTCACCAGGGCGTCATCGAGGGAAGCGTCCGCGTGTGGGTCCAGGCCCCGCACGCCGACATCGAGTGGGTACGGGTCAACCGCGCGGTCGACGCAGCCCCGCAGGACCGGGTGTTTCTGGTCCGGCTGCGCGCCGACGGAACCACTTCGGTGATCTTCGGAAACGGGATCAACGGCTACGTGCCCGAGCTCGGCGCGAAGATCTTCCTGTCGTATCGGGTTGGTGTCGGCAGGGCCGGCAACCTCCCGGCCGGGAAGATCGGCCAGCTGGTTTCCAACACGGTGACCGGTGTTCTGGTCGCCCTGGACGCGGCCAGCAAGCCCCTGTCGACGGCGACGCTCGGCGGCTCCGACCCCGAGGACAACGACGAGATCCGCCGCAACGCACCCCACGCTTTCGCCGCCCAACGGCGCTGCGTCACCCTGCTGGATTTCTCCCGCCTCGCCCTGGAGGTGCCCGGCGTCTCGGCCGCCAAGGCGGTCTCCGCGCGTACGAGCTCGGTCACGGTGTTCTTGGCCGGCCCGGACCGCTCCACCCCGAACACCACGCTGCTGGACGCGGTGCAGGCCCGGCTGAAGGCCGCGGCGCTGTCCGGCGTCGCCGTGTCGGTCAGCTCACCCACGTTCGTCCCGGTGAATTTCGGGACCGACATCAACCCGCTTCGGATCTTCGTCGCCCCCGGTTGGCGCGACACGCAGGTCAAGGCGGCCGTGCAGACCCAGCTGGCCGCCTTGTTCAAAGCCGCGGACATGACGTTCGGTACGCGCGTCACCCTGAGCAAGATCTACACCACCCTGGCCTCACTGCCGGGTGTGATCAACATCAACATCCCCGTCATGGCGCGCAGCGACGCCCCCCAGGCCGGCGCCGACGACGCGGTGATGAAGGACTACGAGATGCCCGTCCTGGGTGTGGTGAAGTTGGCCACGACCGGCGGCGTCATCACCCCGGTATAGGAGCCGCCCCATGCCCGCCTCCTACCCCGAAGGAATCCGCACCTACTCAACCAAACTCGGCTGGCGCAACATCGTGTGGGCCGAGCACATGAACACGATGCAGGAGGAGATCGGCGCCACCCAGACCACGGTCGGCGTTAACCCGCACATCGCCCGCAACAACCCCGGCGGCCTCCTGCGCGAGTACGGCACCGTCGAACAGCGCATGACGGAACACGCCCGAGGCTCTGACCTGCCGTTTTATCGCGGCATGGCGTTGGGTGTGCCGCTGGTGGCTAACGCCTGGAATCCGGTGGCGCTGGTGGCGAAGTCCGATCCGTTCGTCATGTCCGACGACGCCGGGGTCCTCACCCTCAACGAAACAGGCCTGTGGATGATCGAGGCCCGCGCCGAATACAAGGCCACCGGCTACAGCCTGCAGAAAAAGGCCCGGCGCAAGCTGCGGGTGCTGTTCAACGGAATCGACGTCGGCATGGGCGACTTCACCGGCGAGGACGCCCGCAACTCCTTCGCCCTGCACAACCACATCACCTGGCCCGAAGTGTGGGAGAAGGGGACCAAGGTCACTGTGCAGGTACGCACCGACCTGGAAGCGCCCGAGCACACGCTGCTGGCCAACGTGGTGCTGCGCGCCTACCTGGTGCGCTACGTCAAGCAGGTACAGCAGGACGGCCGCCTGCTGCACATCACCGGGGCCGCCTGATGAGCGCCCTGTATCCGGCCGAGCTGCGGGAGTGGTCGACCAAGTTCGACTACACCACGGTCGTGCTCGCCGACCACTTCAACACCGTCCAGGACGAGCTCACCACGGGCCTGCAGCGCACCCTGGGCCTGACGCCGCAGATCGCCCGCAACGACCCCGGCAGCACGCCGTTCACGCTGCAAGCGGTCGTCGACTGGATCAGCAGCGCCCCGTCCGCCGACGTCGAGCGGATTATTCAGGTGCTGGAGGACTCCGGTCCGGTCAAACACAACTTCGACCCGGCGGCCGTCACCGACGCCCTGTACACCCACTGGCCCCAGTGGGCCGAGCGTTTCCCCCACATCGTCAGGACCAGCTGATGCCCGTCGTCAACACACCCCTGCCCTACGGTCAGGACAACCACTTGTCCGGCAGCCCCGACCGCATCTCCTCGTGGATCACCGGGACCTCGTCGTCGGCCATGTCCGAGCTGCTAGGACGAATCAAGGCGCGTACCTCCAACGGTCTGGAGCTGCGCCGGCCCGACGTGGACGCCTGGGTGCGGGACTGCACCCGCTACGACCCGCCCAGCGGCGGCACGACCACGCCCGGCGGCGGTTCCGGCGGCGGCACCACCACGCCTCCGCGCGGTGACGTGCGCAAGCCCCCGCAGGTCGGCGCCAAGGACCACCAGACCGTCGCGGCCCGGTTGCAGTACCAGGCGCGCGGCCTGCACCTGCCCTACGTCCGATCGGCCTCCTACGACCAGCAGGTCCCGGCCAACACCTGGACCCGGGCAGCGCTGCGGGCGCATGACGACCCGTACCAGATCACCTCCGGCAACGGCATGATCATCAACCAGGACGGGCTGTGGACCATCACCGTGAAAACGGACTGGTCGATCGGCCACGCCGAAGTTGTCGTCGGCGCCGCCCAGGCCACCCGCCTCATGGTCAACGGCCACGACGTCGGATTGCGCGATTACCTGGACGACGACGCCTACAGCTCGAAGATCCCCATCAACACTCTCACCTGGAGTGACACCTTCCGCGCCGGCACCACCCTGAACATCGACGTGCGCACCGAGGGGCTGGGCGCCAACTACACCGCCGTCTGCAACGTCTACCTGCGCGCCCACCTGGTCCGGTGCTTCGACGGCGGCATGGACATGGAGACCTTCCCGGCCCCGCCCTCTCCCACTCCGGGCCTGCCCCTGCCCGAGCTGCCGATGGGCGGCTACTGCGGACCCAACGACCACGCACCGGCCATCCCGCACCGGCCGGGCACCTGCAATGAGACCTCCTTTGCCCAGCGCTTCCTCACCAACGACGCCGGCCAGGTCGGCTACCTGCGCTGCGTCAACGGCGAACTCATCGACGTGTGGAGCTCGACCGGCTGGGGGAGTGGCGGATCCTACGGCGGCGGCAGCACCGGCAGCAACATCATCAACTCCCGCGACATCTACCGAATCACCGGCTGGTAACCATGGCCACCTACCCCAACGGCTACCGCGCGTGGCCCACCAAGCGCGACCTGTCCCAGACGATCATCGAGTCCCACACCAACGACGTCCAAGACGAAATCCGGGCCACCCAGACCGTGCTCGGCGTCAACCCGCAGATCGCCAACAACAACCCCGGCGGCCTGGTGATCGACTACACCACCGTCGCCGACCGGCTGACCTCCCACACCCGCGGCGAGCACCTGCCCTACTACCAGGGCGCCGTACGCAACTACCGGCTCAACACCGCGCCGCTGCTGGTCGGATCACCCGGCGTGCCGGCCGCCGACCCTGACGGCAACCCGCTGCGATGGGTGGGCACGGCCAGGCGGCAGCTGTGCAAGGAACTGCCCACGGCCGACGGCAAGCGGCTGCTGCTGCCCTACCACTACGAGCTCGCCGACCCCGAGGGTATCGACACGCCGTGGGTCGGGCTGCCCCTGGAGGCCGACGCGCTGACCGTGTCCGACGGCGGCTGGCAGCGACTCCCGATCAGGTACTACGACGACCCGTTCGTCATGGGCGTTCAAGACGGCGTCGTGCTCAACGAAACCGGCCTGTGGATGATCAGCCTCAAGGTGGACCACACCCCCGACGCCGACACCCGCGCCGTCAGGGCACGTCGCCGCGCACGCCTGGAGATCAACGGCAGAGACGCCACCTTGCACCACATGGTCCGCCAGAACGAGCACAACGGCGATTTCTTGATCAACACCATCCACTGGAGCGAGGTCCTCAAGCGCGGCACGCGCATCACCGCATCGGCGCGCATCGACGGGACCGACCTCACCGACGCGCTGCCGATCAACGCGTATTTGCGCGTGTACCTGGTGCGATGCACTGAGGAGGAGGACGACGGCATGCTGAGAGACTTCCCCCGGAGCATCTACACCCCGCCCCCGCCGCCTCCGCCGCCCGCACCTCCCGCGCCGACGCCGCCCAGGCCCGGCTCGCCGTCAAGTTCGGCGCCGCCCGCCGACTACAGCGGCGGCCACACCGTGGTCAACATCAACGGCAATTGGTACGCCTACTACGGCTACGGCACCGTCGGCCCCGTACCCGACGACGGCACCGGCCAGGTCCCGAGCTTCGACGGGCCAGGCGGCAAGCGCACCATCAACACCTACCCCTGATCGGACAACCAGATGGCCGTCTACCGCGTCGACCAGTACGCGCGGACCTTCTACGGTCCCAACCCTGAGCTACCCAGCTTCGATGAGCAGGCTTTCACCGCCCACTCGGTCGCCTACGACGGCATCTACCTGTCGTGGGACCTGCCCGCCGGCCAGTACGGCGGATTCCGGCTGGTCGCAAGCCTGGACGGCTACCCGCGCACCTTGGATGACGGCCGCCTGGTCATCGACGCCGACGCGGCGCCGAGCTCCTACATCGACGCCCAGACCCTGCCCGGACGCTTTCACTACTACGCGATCTTCCTCAAGATCAACAACGTGTGGGTGCGCGCCGGCACCGCCAGCACGCTGCACGTGAAAAACCACCAGATGGTCGACTGGTTGTGGCGCCGGATGCCGATTCACCACCGGCTGCTGCAGGGCTCCAACCTGACCGTGGACGCCGACTCAAACCAGACACTAGCCCGATTCATTCACATGATCGGCTACGGCTTGGACCGCGTTCGCTCGTCCATGGACGCGGCCCTGACCGCCTCGGAGCTGCGGACCACCCACATCACCACCGCCGGCCACCTGGCCGCTTCCCTGGGAGCTTTCGTCCCCGAGGGCGTCACCCCCACCCAGGCCCGCGTCATGACCATCGACTCGGCCTACCTCAGCAGCGAGCGCGGACACCCCGACACGATGAAGGCCGCCGCCCGCGCCGCGAGCGGCTGGGACCTGGAGCTGCGCCAGACCCTCAACCTGCTGCCGAGCTCGGACATGTCCGAGCAGATCAACCCGCTTTTCCCACCGTGGGATGCCTCCATCCGCTACGCCGTCGGCGCCGTGGTCGCGGTGGACTTGCACCTGTACCGCTGCCTGGTAGCGGCCTACGGCATCGACCAGGCGCCGCCCGGCAACGGGTCCAACAACACCTGGTGGACGGTGCACACCGCGGTCGACGACCGCACGGCCGCCTACGACTCAGGCCTGAGCACCCAGCACGGCTGGTCCGGCGCGAGCTTCACCGCGGGCGTGATCGACGCCAAGGCGGTGCCGAAAATCGCCGTCGGCGTGCCCCACCCGGTCACCGGCGACCGGGACGCCAACTGCCTGACCATCCACAACACCCACACCGCCGCGGCCGACATCGCCGCCTGGTCACTGCCGCCCAACCCGACCGCTGACCCGATGATTCCCGTCCAGTACGGGATCCCGCTGCCGCGTATCACCGTCTGGGACAAAACCCGCACCTACCGTGTGGAGGATCTGACCGAGTTCCGTGGCCAGGTCTACCGCGCCGTGCGCCGCTCGGTCGGCCTGCGCCCCGACACCTCCCCGGAGTGGGCGAAAAACTCCTCTGACCGCCGGCTGCGGCTGACCGTGTCGGCCTACATCCACCAGCCTCACGGCACCGCCCAGGCCGCCGCGCCGTGCTTCCCCTACGTCACGTGGTTCGACGAGTTCGGCCGGACGATCGGCACCCGGGCGGCCGTCGCCAGCGCTGACACGCGGGTGCTGGACACGTTCACCGGGTACCCCGGCGCCGACGCACTGGCCCCCTTGCAGGGACGCACCACAGAATTCGGTGGCAAGACCTGGACCAGCCCCGTGGCCGGATTCATCCGCGACTCCTACGCCGACGGCGCCGTCCGGCCGGCCGTCCCCGGCCAGCGCTGCCTGTCGATCATCGACTACGGCGTCAAGGACGCGGTCGTGGCCGCGACACTGGCCACCACGCCCTCCGGGGCGAACAAACAGGGCCTGATTCTGCGCTACATCGACGCCGCCAACTACATCCGTGCCTCGCGCTCCACGCTGGACCGTGTGCAGGCCGGCGTGGTGACGACCCTGGCCACCTACGCCTACCCCGTGCAAAACGGTGACCGGCTGTCCGTGCGCGCGGCGGGCGACAACTTCACGATTCAGATCAACTCAGCCACGGTGGCCACGGCCACGTCCGCCTTCCAAAACACCGCCACCCGCTTCGGCATCGTCCTGGAGGCCTGACATGGCGATCTACGCGAACTACGTCACCAACCCAACTTTTGAACTCGGCACCGCTCTGTGGGAGGCCGAAAACGGCGCCTCTTTCTCCCGCGTGGCGGCCAATCCGGCCTCCGGCACCTACTCCCTACGCCTATCGAATTTCGGCTCACAGAACGTCTACGGTGGTGTCCGTACCACTGTGCCGGTCGAGCCCGGAGGCCTGGCCTACAGCCTGTCGCTGAGCATCAAGGGCATCACCGAAAGCCACGGCAGCGGCTACAACGACGGTGTGCGGGTCACCGTCTACGACCTGCTGCCCGGCGCGGCGATGTCGGCCCGCGTGCAGGTAGCCACTCAGACGTTTGCCCGCACCACCAACGGCCGGGTAGCCGTACGCAACCTCGTGCCCCGCGCGGGCGCCGACCGGCTCGTCATCGCCGTCACCACCGCGAGCAGCTATTACCAGGCGGGCTCGACATCGACGAGCTACGGGTCCTACCAGGACTACACCGACGGCCCCGTGTCCGGTGGCGGATGGATCGTCGTCAGCCCGTCGACCTACACCAGCATGCTGTCGTCGCCCAACTGGCAGGGCAGCACCTCCCATACGACCGGCAGCCAGCGCTTCGGCAGCTTCCGCACCGTCACCACCATCACCAACCCGCCCATCTCCGGCGGCACCTCCTCCGCCGACATCGACGCCGTCAAGCTGGAGCAGGGCACCACCGAAACCGGCTACGTGGACGGCAGCAGTCCCGGCTACGTCTGGTCAGGCGCCGCCCACGCCTCGGCCACCTTGGCCATGGTCGCGCTGTCGGCCGCCGGCGCAGGTGCGATGACCTCCCCCGCGGTCGAGATGATCCGCCTGAAGTTCTTGCAGGGCAGCGGCTCAGGTGCCAGCACCGGCAGCGCGCAGCTGAGCGCCGAAGGCACCGTCAAGGCCTCCGGCACAGGTAAGGGAACCGGAAGAGCCAGACTGTGGAGCTCGGGGGCGTTCTCGGCCTCCGGCGTCGGCGGTAGCCTCGGCTCGGCCTACCTGTATCGCATCGTGCCCATATCCGCCTCCGGCGAAGGCGGCCCCGGCACCGGCCTGGACGCGCCGCGGGTGATCATGTTCAAGGCGTGGCCGACCTTCGCTGACGGCCACGGCGTCGGCGGCGGCAGCGCGTCACTGTCCCCGCCCCAACCGATCTCCATGTCCGGCGCAGGCGTCGGCGGCGGCAGTGCGCAGCTGGGAATCGGCCTGCAGCTGGTCGCCACCGGATACGGCGTCTCCGTCGGCTCCGCGGACCTGACCGACGGCACCCCCGACGGTGCGTTCACGGATTTCGCGATCTGGGGAGCGGCCCCCACCGAAAACGACCCGCTCCAGTTCGGCACCGGCGCGACCAACGCCGGCATCACCTCCGGCGCCAACGGCCAGCCGTGGAACCGCGTGCACGCCGAATTCATCGCCCCCGCCGACCAGCCGGCCGGCTCCGGCAAGTACGTCTGGCGCCGCGCCGCCTACGCTGCCGTGGGCTTCCGCTTCAACGCCGTCCCGGCCGCCAACTTCCACGAGGTCGCTTGCGTGCAGGTCGAGCCGTCCGGCACCGCGACGTCGCCCGGCCCGCGTCCCTACACCACCGCGCAGACCCTGGTCCCGCTGGTGATCGCCGACAGGGCGAACTACGCCGAGGGCGTGCTGTGGACCTCAGGCGACGCGACCAACCTCACCGTTACCGAAGACGGCGTCTCGCCCGTCGCCGGCGACGTCTTCCCCGCCCGTAAGATCACCTACGGTGCCGGCTCGACAGGGTTCGTCGGCGGATCCATCGTCACCCCGCCGCCGGGCGCCGACTGCGTCCTGTCGCTGTATGTGCACAGCGACGGCAGCCTTCCCGAGATCGTGCTCAAGGTCACCTTGAACGGGCCGCCGTACACGACCCTCGGCCAGCTGACGGTGCCGATGACGGCCGGCTGGAAGCGGATCGAAGTGCCGTTCAGGTCCGTCGTTGCTGGCGTTTTCCTGGAATTCGTCAGCCCGCCGGCGAACCTGCCGCGGCCGGCGACGTTCTGGGCCGCGGGAGTCATGGTCGAGCAGGCGACCAAGGCCGGCAGCTACTTCCACCTGGTGGCCGGATCCAAGGACTACTACTACCGCGGCAACGGCGGCGACCCGACCAAGGGCGTCTTCTGGTACCCCAACATTGAAGAGCGCACGCCTGCGCTGATGGCGGCTCTGGAAGAGCACGCCCCCTTGGGAGTCCGCATCGGAACCCCCCGATTCGGCGACATCCCCCACCTGGATTAAATGCTCAATTACAAATCGGATCGCATTATCTCCTAGCGTCTATTGGTACCCCCGGAATTCTCTGGGGGAAATACCAACTCTCTCGCGAGGAGTTATTGCAGTGGCTGGTTTTGATCTCGTTCTCATTCTCGGCTTAGTCGTCGGCCCGGCCCTTTCCCTGGTCGTCGGCCTGGTCACCAAGGCGTCCTGGAGCGGCACCACCAAGGGCCTGCTGCTGACCGCCCTGTCCGCCCTGGATGGCTTCCTGGTCGCCTGGGAGCAGGCTGCCGGCGCCGGGCAGAGCTTCGACTGGCGGACCGCTCTCCTGGTCGCCGTGGGTGCTTTCCTGGCCGCGCAGGCCGCCCACGACCGGGTGTGGAAGCCCTCGGGCCTGACCGCCGCCGCTCAGGGCGCGCTGGTCAAGGACCGCGTGGACCTGGCCGCGTGATTCAGATTCTGCAGGTCGGCGTGGCCGCGTGGATGGTGTACGAAGCCATTCGCGCGGTCACGGCCGTGGTCGCTGCGCTCCAGCCGCTGCTCGTCATCGCCGTCTGCTACGGGCTCACCTTCGCCCCGCCGGTCGCCCTGCTCGCGCTGAACGCCGCGGCCGTGGTCGCGGCCGTCCGGCTGCTGTTCGCCCGGCTCGCTGTCCCCGAGCGGATCCAGACGGCGCCTTCGCCGTCGCTGCTGGAGCGTCTGCGCGCGTCCCGACCGGCCAAGCCGTCGCGGATCCCCGACCTCCCGTAGCCTCCCAAGTTCACATTTTCCCAGATTATTTCTCGTTCGCAGTTGGGATATGAGTTGCGCCCCTAGTTGGGATGCATCGGATGCTTTGGTCACCCCGAAAACGACCCCGCGAAAAGGACCTTTACGTGGCATCTGATGAGGAACCGATGGTCATTCTGGCTGTGGCCGGCGCTGCTCCCATTACCGGCAGCCACATCGACGATCTCCTGTCCGATTTCCTGCTGGTCGACACCGACGAGGCCCGCGAGTTCGCCGTCTACCTCCCGGCCGACCGCGCGCTGACCACCACGGCCGTCCTGGAGACCGCCAAGTGGCTGGAGGAGTTCGAGGACGTGGGCTACATCGCCGTCACCGGCGGCAACCCCGGCCGCAAGGGAAAGCCGATCCTGTCCGACGCTGACGACGAGATCGGCGAGGACGGCCAGGACGTTGCCGAGCACCTGGTCAAGATCCTGGCCGATGCCGTCGCGGACGGCCACGAGGCGTACCTGCTGCTGGCCTGGGGCGACAGTGACGACGCCCCCGACGAGCACACCCAGCGTTTGCTGGACCTGGCCGCCGCCGCTGGGGTGAAGGCCAAGGACCTCACCATGGGCCTGGACGACCTCGGCTTCGACGACGACGACGAGGAGGAGGACGACGAGGAGGAGGACGAGCCGCCGGCCAAGAAGAAGAAGAAGAAGGACGCCGAGCAGATCGAGCTCACCGAGCCGGAGATCGAGCTCGGTGCCGGCGACGAGGCTCAGGCCGAACTGCCCGGCTACGTCGACCCGCAGCCGGCCGACGACGAGCAGAACATTCCCGACCTTCAGGTCACGCTCGCGTTCGTCTTCGAGCTCCTCACCTACCAGGACCGCGCCAACGCCGCCAACCACCTGACCGGCGTTGTCTACAGGCCCCTCACCAAGGCCGTCCGCTACCACATGCAGAAGCTGGTCAACGCGCTGGGCGAGGCTCCGACGCCCGACCCTGAGCCCGCCCAGGAGGAGCCCGCTCCCGCGGCCAGGCGGCGCGGCAAGGCCCGCGACATCGACGCGGACATGGTCGATGTCTACATCGACGAGGCCAAGGGGTCCATCCGCCTGATCAGTGGCCGCGGCCGTCCGCGCAAGGGCGAGGCGAAGGACACGATCCCGCGTTCGGAATTCGAGCGGATCAAGAAGGAATTCGCCGAGATGGAGTAACAGAGAAAGGCCCTGGCCGAGGGAAGGGGCACGGCCAGGGCCTTTCATCACCACCACGCGCTCGCGAGTGGGCGGGAACCGGGAAACCCACCGCGAGGGGTTCGGCGCCCGTAGCAGCGCCGGTGATGAAGAACATACCGGAACCCCTTGAATAACGCGAATTCCGTAGCAAGTAGAAGGACCCGCAGTTGGCAAATGAAATCGAATCCGAGGTCTGGCATAAAGCGCCGCGGGAAATCAAAGGCGTTGAACTGCTAGTCCTGCTGCGGCTGGCCAACTCCGCCGGCTACGACCACCGGATGACCTGGCTCGGCGTGGACGCCCTGGCCAAGCAGGTTCGGGCCTCCCGGTCCGCGGTCTACGGAGCCCTGGCCAAGCTGGCCGACAGGGGAGTCATTCAGGAAGTGGCCCAGACCGAGTGGCCGGCCGCGGCCGACGGTTATATGTCGGTCGTCCGTCGGATCACGCCGGTGGAGTTCTGGGACGAGAATTGCCCGGCGCCGGAGTACCGGACCCCCGTCGGCGGCGGGGAAATCCCAACTAGTCCAGAATCTGGACCTGTTGGGGAGGAGGCTGCACAGAGTTCGGATCCAGAGGCCGGTGAAATCCGAACTAGTCCAGAATCTGGACCCAATAGAAAGATAACTACCTATAGGAGTACTTCGTACTCCTATAGCGCCGCGCCTTCGGCTCGGCGGAACGGGAAGACGACCAAGGCCGAAGCCGCACGCAAGGCCGACGCGGCCGACGCCGAGCTCGACCCTGCCCGGTTCCTCTTCACCGACGACGAGCTCCCCGAAGGCGCACGCCGAGACAAGCCTGCGCGCCAGCTCCGTGAGCCTGGCCCCGACACCGGTATGGGCCTGGCGACGTACTTCGCCAAGGCCGTTGTCGACCTCGGCCGCGCCGAGAGCGGCGGGGGAGGCGTTAGCCGCCTGCTGTTCACCGACGTGGCCAACCGGACCAAGCTCGCGGCCACCCTCAACCGGTGGAAGAACCAAGGGATCAGCCCCGACGAAATCCGCCGGATGGTCGACGCCTACGTCTCCGTGGCCGGCTTCCGCAACCCCCGGGCAATCCCTTGGGTCGACTTCCTCGCCAAGCGGGCTCTGCTGGCCGCCCACGCAGCCGGAGCCGCTGCCGTAGATGCGGGCCGGCCCGAAACCTTCAATCCGGCCGCCTGGACCTCCCAGGAGCCTCACAGCGCCTCAGACGGCACTTACGACTTCAATCCGGACGACTGGAGTTCCCAGTGACACACCCCCCGTACATCACCGAGCTCTACCGGCGTCGTCTGGCGGTGGCCGGCATCCCGATGAAGTACCGCCACCTGCGCCTGGCTGACTGGCAGCCCTACAACGACCTCGCGGCCAAGGCCTACACCGCCGCGGTCAACTTCGTGGCCACCGTCCCCGAGCGCCTCGCGGTCGAACCCATGGACGAGCCCGCCGGCCCCCTCATTGGCCGCGGACTGGCCCTGATCGGCCCGTGGGGCGGCGGCAAGACCACCTTGGCCTGCGCCACGGCCAGTGAAATCCACATTCAGCACAACCCGGCCATCTTCTTCGTCGCCATGGCCGACTACATCGCGGTGTTGGCCGAGCAGCACTCCATCAAGCCGCAGGCCGACCGCGGAGTGCCGGAAGCCGTCGAGCGCTACTGGAAGATCCACGAGCTCAAGCAGCGGGTCTACAAGAGCCCGCTGGTCGTCTTCGACGACGTCGGCAAGGAGCACAGAACCGCCTCCAACATGGCGGTCGACGAGGTGGACCGACTTCTGCGCCAGCGCTTCCGCAACGGCCTGCTGAACGTCGTCACGTCCAACGAACCGCTCGAACGGTGGTCCAAGCTCTACAACCCGTCAATGGCCTCGTTCGCCTCCGAGGCGTTTGACGAGGTCGTCCTGGGCGGCAAGGACCTGCGCCGTGGCTGCTGACCACATCCACACCACCGTCACCGCCCGCGCATACCCCCTCACCACCCCCGCCAAGGAGTTCTGCTGATGGACATCGTCGAATTCGACCCCACCGACCCCCTGCTCAGCAAGGCACGTAACCGGCTAATGCACCTGGTCAACAGGCGCACCCCGACCGGCTGCTGGTTGGTCAAGCCGACCGGGGCCAGCCGCGCCTACGGCCGGCTGATGGTCAATCGCGACTACGACCTGGCCCACCGATGGTCTTACCGGATCTACTTCGGCCCGATCCCCGCCGGCCACCGCGTTTTCCGCACCTGCCGAACCGACAACTGCGTGGCGCCGGAGCACCTGTACGCCCGCAAGGCCGAGCCCCGCACGCGCGTAGCGTTCGACCGGCGCCGCACCAACCGGCCCCGGGCCAAGCTCACCTGGGAGTCCGTCGCGCTGATCCGCGCCAGCACGAACACTGACACCGCGCTGGCCGAGGAGTACGGCGTGCACCGCGTCACCATCCGCGACGTCCGTTCCTTCAAGTCGTGGGTGACCCGGTGACCGCCGCCATGGTCGCCACCGAGCTGGTGGAGGAGACCGGGAAGCTGGCCAAGGCCCGCCGCAAGCTGCTCGACTACATGCGCGTCGACCACGTCCGTGGCTGCTGGCTGGTCCAGGTCGGCATGACCCGCAACGGCTACGGCCAGATGATGGTGGACCACGAGCGCGACCTTACCCACCGCTGGAGTTACCGGGCTTTCCACGGCCCGATCCCCGCGGGGCTGGTCGTTCGCCACGCCTGCGACGTCCGCAACTGCGTCAACCCGCTGCACCTGAGCATCGGCACCCAGTCCGACAACATCCGCGAGTGCGTCGCCCGAGGCCGCTTCGCGAAAAACCGCGGCGGAGCCAAGCTCGGCTGGCCCGAGGTCGAAGCCATCCGCGCCAGCTCGGAGACCAACACCGCACTGGCCGCGCGCTACGGCGTCCACCGCCTGACCATCGGCGAGATCAAGCTTGGCAGGACGTGGATCCGATGAAAAACGGCGACATCTCCAACGAGGTTTCCCCGCGCCTGCTGATCGAGTTTGAGGGGCTGTTGGGCGCCAAGTTGACCTCACGGCGCATGTATCTGGTGGCCCGCAGGCTCCGCCGTTGGGAACAGGCTGCGGACCTATGGGACCTCGATGACCTGGTGATCAAGGTGATCATCGACTTGACGTGGCGGCTGCATCAGGAGATCGACGTGGTCACCACCGGGCCGCGGGAGTTCGCCCGCGCGCTCGGCGATCGGCTGGACAACGAACAGGTGCCCGTGCGCCGGGTCTGGACCTACGACCCCCGCTACCTGGCCCGCCGGCTGATCTCCATGCCGTACGTCACGGCCGTATACACCCCCGACCCCAAGCACGCGCTGATGTACGGCAGCAGGGGCCGCGTGATCACCCCCGAGACGATCACCCAGATAGGACGCTACTGATGGACACCGAGCGCCTGCTGATCTCCAAGGTCATCGAGTCAGCAGACCTCGCGCCGGCCGCAGAAGCCGGGATCACCCCCGGGTGGTTCGCCGACCCGTCCTCGGCGAGGGTCTGGTCGATGATCGTGGACCACAAGGGCCGCTACGGCAACGTGCCCACCCTCGCCGCGGTCAAGCGGGACTATCCGACTTACAAGCTTTTGGCGACGCCCGAGGGGCTGCCGTACCTGGTCGACCAGATGCGCGAGCACCGCCAGCTGGTCATGCTGGAGGCCGCGATCACGGATGCGGCCCAGTCCCATATCCGGCGCGACACCGCGGCGACCACTGCCCGGCTGGCGGCCGTGCTGGCCGAGATCGCCCGGACCACGCCGACCGCCTACGACATCGACCTGTCGACCAATGGTGACGAGCGCCTGACCCACTACCGGGAGCTGGATGCACTGGACGGCCGGCTGCGTGGCATCCCCAGCGGGTTCCCGGCGATCGATCTTGCGCTACAGGGGTTCGAGCCGGGACAGCTGATCACGTTCGTCGGCCCGCCGAAAACCGGCAAGTCGACGTCCATGCTGCTGATGGCCAAGGCCGCCAACGACTCGGGCAAGGAGCCCTTGTTCGTCGGGTTCGAGATGAGCAACCGTGAGCAGTGGGAGCGCCTGGACGCCATCCGCGCCGGCATCTCCCACAAGCGGCTGCGCAACGGCACACTCAAGCCGGCCGAGTGGAAGCTGTTGGAACGTTCCGTCCGAGCAAGTCAGAACCTGCCGAGCTTCCACATGTCCCAGGACACGAGCTCGGTCACCACCCTGACCGGCCTGCGAACCAAGATCGAAAAATTGGACCCGGACATCGTCTACGTGGACGGCGTCTACATGATGCAGGACGAGGAAGGAGAGCCCAGCGGATCATCGCAGGCGCTGACCAACATCACCCGCGGCATGAAACGCCTGGCCCAGCAGCTCGAAAAGCCCATCGTCATCGCGACCCAGGCCCTGGAAAGCAAGATGAACGGCAAGAAGCTGACGACCTACTCCATCGGCTACAGCTCCAGCTTCGTTCAGGACTCGGACGCGGTCATCGGCGTGCAGCAGACCGACGACCCGAACATCACCTTGATGAAGCTCCTTGCCGGCCGTAACGCCTCCCCGATGGAGGCCTATTACACGTGGACGTGGGAGCCGGTGAAGTTTGAGGAGCTGGAGTACAACCCGTTTGGCGGCGACGGATACGAGGGCGGCAGCGATGGCTGGTAGGCGACCGCGCCGCCGCCCAGCCGGGCCGGCGATCAGATCCGGCTGGGGCCACGTCACGAACGTCGTGCCCGGCGACCCTGTGGCCTGTATGGAGGAGCTTGGCCTGGACGTGCTGCGCGTGGACGATTCGGGAGAGGCGACGTGCCGGTGCCCGGCGCACATGGAGTTTCTCGGCCGCGAGGACCGCCACCCGTCGTTTTCGGTGAACATCGGATCAGGGCTGTTCGCCTGCTTCAGCTGCGGATTCAAGGGCACCTTCGGTGACCTGGTGGCCTACGTGCTCAAGGTCGACAGAGCCGAGGCCGTGTCCTGGATCCGCGCCCGGGGCACAATCCGCCAGGTCGAGCGGCTCATGGCGAAGAAGACGCCGGCGACCATCGACACCACCCAGCAGATCAACGAGGCGTCGCTGGCGCTGTACATCCCACCGCCGCGCGAGGCCCTGGACGACCGCAACCTGACCGCCAAGGCGTGCGCCAGCTACGGCGTGCTGTGGGAGCCGACCGAGGAGCTGTGGATTACCCCGGTCCGCGACGAAAACGACGTTCTGCTTGGCTGGCAGGAGAAGAACGCCCGCTACTTCCGTAACCGGCCTAAGGGTCTGAAGAAGTCACACACCCTGTTCGGCCTGCACACCATCACCTACGGGTGCTCGCGCATCATCGTGGTGGAGTCGCCCCTGGACGCCGTACGGTTGGCATCGGCCGGCATTGAGAACGTGGTGGCCAGCTACGGCGCGTCGATCTCGGACGCACAGATGCAGCTGATGCTGGAGCGCACCCAGCACGTGGTGCTGTTCCTGGACAACGACGGCCCCGGCCGCCAGTACCGCGACAAGGCCGCCGCCGCTTGGCGCCACCGAATCGGGATCTCCTCCGTCGACTACCGCAACCTGCTCGACTGCGACGACCCCGAAGGCCTGGACCCGGGCGACCTGTCGGACGCCGAGCTGATCCGCCTGACTGATCTGACCGTCCCGGCCTCGTTGATGCCCTACCTGCTGCGCTGAGGGAATACCCGCAGTTCGGATGCGCTGCTGGTAAGGGGTGTGCTGACGATCCCCTTGCATCCGTATCAGGATGTCGCCGTCGACCGCCTGCTGGAGCGTCGTTCCCTGCTGCTGGCCTACGACATGGGCCTGGGCAAGACGATCACGAGCATCGCCGCGGCCGAGGAGCTGCTGGGCTCCGGGGAGATCGACCAAGCCCTGATCGTCGTGCCATCGGGGCTGAAAATTCAGTGGGCGGTCGCGTTGGCCGCGCGCACCGACGTAGCCACCCGGGAGATCACCGCCAAGGGCGAGGTCTTCCAGATCCCCGAAGAGCGCTACGCCGTGGTGATCGACGGCGGCCCGGCCAAGCGGCGCGAGCAGTACGGACTCATCAAAGAGCTGCGCCCGCAGTACGTCATCGCCGGCTACAAGACCGTGGTCGCGGAGCTGCGCACGATCCGCCGGATGCGGCCGGGCCTGATCATCTTGGACGAGGCCACGGCGATCAAAAACCCGTCGGCTGACATCACCCAGGCCGTCCGTCAGCTGGACGCCGGCTATCGGCTGGCGCTGACCGGGACGCCGGTGGACAACCGGTTGGAAGAGCTGTTCCAGCTGATGGGGTGGGTCGACCAGAGCGTGCTGGGCGACCCCGACGACCCCGACGCCGCGAGGATCTTCGACCAGGCCTACATCGACCGCGACGACTGGGGCTCGGTCAAGGGGTATCGCAACACCCCGACCCTGCACGCCAAAGTCTCGCCGGCGCTGATCCGCAAGCGGACCACGGACCCTGACGTTGCGCCGTACATGCCGAAGATCGACCACCGGACCTGGTCGGTCACCATGGAGCCGGCCACGGCCGCGGTCTACAAGTTGATCGCCGCGGACTTGGCGGCCGAGCTGGCGCAGATGCCGACCAAGACAGGGTTCGACGTCGGAGCGCACTACTCCGGCACCGATGAAAACACCCCCGCCGGTCGTGTGATGGCCGTGCACTTGGCTGCTCAGCAGCTCATTACCGACCCCGAGATGATGGTCGATAGCGAGTCGTCTTATGTCCGAAATCTGGTCGCCTCCGGAGTGCTGGAAGGGCTACCGGAGTCGGCCAAGTTGGTCCGGCTGCGCGCCGAGGTTGAAGCGATTCTTTCGGACCCGTCCGAAAAGGTGATTCTTGTGACGCGTTTCCGCTCGCTTTTGGCGAAGTTGGGGCGTATCTTCGAGGAACACGAACACGTGTTCTACCACGGAGGGATGAACCCGAGTGAGAAACAAGCTTCGGTCAACCGGTTCCAAGATCGGCCGGAAGCGCGCTTGTTTCTTATGTCCCACGCTGGTGCCTACGGTGTCGACATCCCGGCGGCTACGCACCTAATCAATCTGGACCCGGCCAGAAGCGCGGGACAGCGTGCGCAGATCAACCACCGCCACGTGAGAGCTGGATCCCGTAACAAAATCGTGATGGTCTCGGACTTGATCACGCGGGATTCCGTCGAGGAGCGCTCGTATCAGCGTCTCGACCTGCGGGCACGTGTCGGAAGTGCCGTCGTAGACGGAGTTGGTGCTGATGAGACGGGCACGATCATAGATGATGTGACCTCCTTGACGGAACATCTGTCTGTGGTGCTAAGTGGTTGAATCTTCAGGCGCATACCGATGTGACGCATAACCAACAGCCGGGGCCGTTGGTGTCACATTTACCACCTTTGGGTCGTTTGTCCGCTTTTGCTACGAAAGTGGACTTACGGTCTGCTCACAGGAAGGCACGGGGGGTGTATCACTCGCCTCACCGCCACATCGCCGATGCCATCGCCGATGTGAGCGACACGACACGACTGACCACGTGCGAGGATCTGCACGAATTCACCACCGATGAGCTGCTGACGGTCGTCGGGCAGTTCAGCCACACCGTCCACGAGCTGGAGGACAAGCAGGCTATCTACGAGATGGCGCTGGTGCCCTTCATCGACGAGCTCACCGCCAGAGGCGTCATCTACGCTCGCATATCCCGCCATATGAAGCGGCCCGAAGACAAGCCGGACCCTTCCACAATCACCAGAATCCTGAAGAAATGGGAAAGGCTCAAGGCCGACGCGCGGGCTTACGACAGCGGGGCGGCCATCGCCGACCGGCGCAACGCGAGGCTGATACACCTGCTTCAGGACGCCGCCCAGGAATCGGCCGAAGTGGTAGCTGACCCGGCCACCGCGCCGGAGGTACGAACCCAGGCCGCCCTACACATCACGCTGATCAGCCGCCTGTGGCGGAGATTTTTCCAGGACCGGGAGCAGGCCTCCAAGGTCGGAGCGATCGTCCTTGCCTGGCCACTGGTCCACAAGCTCGTCGGCGTCGGCACGGCTGCAGGAGGAGGTACCGCGGCAGCAGCGGCCGGTGTGGGCACCGTGGCGGCTACTGGAACAGTCGCCGCCGGCGGCGCCGTGGCTGTCACCGCCACCGCCGGAGTCACCGCGGCGGCGACCGGTGGGGGAGTCCTTGCAGCACTGGTCGCTAGCCCGGTCGCGCTCGGAGTCAGCGGGGCGATTGCGGTTGCCGGAGTGATCGGTGTCAGCGTCGTTGAGCAGCGGGCCAGCCCTCCCAGGGCCTATGCCGACCAGGTGACGGCGAGCCCCGCACCGTCCTTTTTCGAGGGGCTGCCCACACCCACGTTCTCGGAGCCGGCTCAGATGCCATCCCCCAGCAATCCGGTCTTCGTCGTCCCCCCGAGTCCTGTGGAAAGCACCCCTACCACCAGCGTCTCGCCCACGCCCGCACATACGACCACCACCAGTCCCACCGCAGTGCGGACGACTACCCTGTCCGGCCCCGTATCGCAGAGCACCAATCGTCCGCAGCCGGAAGTGTCCCCCGCTGCTCCGGCGCCCACGACCACCGAGGCCCCGAAACAGCCATCACCCCATCCGACACGGTCGGCAGAGCCTGCCCCGTCGCCGATCCAAAGTTCCAGCCCGACCGCTCCCGCGCCGTCGCCGATCCCGACCACGCCGGCGCCCACCCCCAGCGTCTCCGAAACCGCTCCGAAGGCCCCGGAGCCCAGCGACGGCTCCCATGAATCTCCGACGCGGCCACCGGATCCGACCGCGTCCAGCGAACCCACCGCGTCGACCTCGGGCCAGCCGGCTGATCCCACCGCCGAACCCGAACCGGTGCCTTCTGCGGAGCCCACGCAGTCTCCGTACGCGCCCGGCCAGCAGGCCGAGCCGTCCCTGACGGCCTTCGTGACAGAGGACGCATAATCGCAGGTCAGGGGCATTGCATGTTGCAATAACGATCTTCGTTTCTTTCTTTTGCAACATGCAAAAACCCGGCCGTTACCAGAGTTGCCCCCGGGACAGCTGAGCAGGTTTACTCGACCGTGTCAGCAGTGAAGAAACCCTTTGCCGCTGGCGCGGTCGCTTCGTTTCCCGACGCCTCCAGCAGAGGTGTCTTGTTGTCGGTGTGTCCGCAGTCGGTCACCGCTGCGACATTGACCACCGAAGTGATGCCGCATGACTACGAATAGTGACGACTGCTCTTTTCGGGCACTAACTATGTGCGTCCCATAGTCCTTTTAAACCCTCACACTATGGCCGCTCAATAGGCGCTTGCTGACTACATCCCAACTGGTCAGAGCACATCCCAACTAGTTGGAAGTCGAGAAACTATTTCTCCATAGAATGGTTGCGGACGGACCCAAATCAGGAGTACTGTTCGTGACCCCGAGGGGGAAATACCAACTTCTCGGCACGAAAGATCAACGATGCGAAGAGTGTCACGGACATCACCAATGTCCGATCCTAAAGTTGACGGCCCATACCAACCGTCCTCCGCGGATCTCCAAAGCATCACCAAAAAATTTCATCAGTGGGCAGCTGTCTCGACCCAGGAGCAGGAGCTGAAGGGCCGCAAGGAGTCTCTCCGAGCGGAGCTCCTGGCCTGGGCCGAGCAGTACGGCGAAGCCAACGCCAAGGGACACCACACCGTCGATCTCCCCGCGGAGTTCACGGTGCCCGGAGGCAAGGCATACGCCGGGTGGGTGCGTGAGAAGCGCGTCAGCCAGTCCCTGTCTGAGGACAGGGTCCGTGAGCTGGCCGAGGCCAAGGGCCTCACCGACCGGATCTTCAAGAAGCAGATCATCGAGGTCCTGGACCAAAACGAGCTGTATGCGTGTGAGCAGGAAGGCCTGCTCACCGTCGAAGAACTGGACGCGCTTGTCGACACCCACACCATGTACGCCCTCAAGGCGTACTAGTTCAACATCGACAAGAAGGGCGCCGCGCTGTGAGCAGCTCCACCCCCGAAATCACCGCTGACGTAGCTCTGCCGTGGCGGCCCGACCGCCGCCCTGCCACCGCATTCACCACTGACCCGCTGGCCGGCGAGAAGCCCCAGATCTACGACGTCCGCGGCCGGAAGGTCGCCTTCTACAAGATCGGCGCCTTGGCCCGCGTCCTCAACCGCAAGTCGGACACGATCCGCGGTTGGGAGGAGCAGGGCTGGCTCCCGCGCCCGCCGGCGGCATTCCCCGGCCGCGACCCGCGTAACGCCGCCAGCGCCAAGCACGGCCGCCGCCGGCTGTACACCAAAGCCCTGATCATCGGCATCTACCAGATCGCCCGCGAAGAGGGCATCTTGGAGCCCCACGCACGGCCGATCCAAGAGACCCAGTTCACCGCTCGGGTCACCAAGCTGTTTGCTGACCACGCCGCGCACGAGCGCCAGCAGCGCGCCGAGGCCGACGGGCGCCAGCAGTGATCGTCGAATCGGCCACCTACAGCCAGACCCACCACGTCAACATGGGCTCCTTCGAGTGGGTCGAGCTCTCCGCCACAGCCACGGTCAAGGCGACCGCCGCCGCTGACCATGAGCGGCCCGAGGCCCTCATGGAACGTGCCAAGGAGATCGTCGAAAATCGGCTCCGCGACGACCTGGACCTGGCTCGAACGCTCACGGCCGAGGACGACACCTACGTCAACCACCTGCTGGACGGTCCTCGCCACGTGGTCCCCCGCCGCCGCCGCCGCGTGGCCCCCCGCCGCCTCGTACGCCGCAGCAGGTAATTCCCGCCCCTCACTGACTGACTGACTGAACGGACCTTCTGTATGGGCCGCACCCTGCGCCGCCGCTCCTCTGAGAGCACTGCCCCCGCCAGCAACCACGACTCCGAGCCTGAGGAGGACTACGAGGACGAAGAGGAGGCCCCGCGCCGAACTCGTACCGCAGGCCGGCGCCCGGCCGGCCGCTCCGGCCGCGAGAGCACCCGCCCCGCCGGCCGTGCCAACTCCCGCACCCGGGACGACGCCAAGCCCGCCCGACGTAAGTCCTCCGCCGGCTCCGCCGAAGGCGGATGGGAGACCTTCCGGAACAAGGCCAAGAGCGGCAAGTTCGCCGAAAACTTCAAGATCGACAATGACGAAATCGTCATCAAGTTCCTGGAGGAAGGCCCCTTCGCGGTCTACCAGCAGCACTGGCTCAAGGAAGCCGAGGGCCGCAAGTCCTACGTCTGTCTCGAAGAGGACTGCCCGCTGTGCGACGACCTGGGCGACGAGCCTAGGTATCAGATCCTGTTCAACGTCGTGGACTTCTCCAACCCCGAGAAGCCCACGGTCAAGGTCTGGGCGTGCGGCGTCCGGGTGGCGCAGAAGCTGGAGGGCCTGTCGGAGAACAAGAAGACCGGCCCGCTGAACCGCGACGACACCTACTGGGTCGTCTCCAAGAGTGGTAAGGGCACCAAGACCGAGTACAACCTTCGCCCGGTCCGCGCGCATAGCCTCGCCGACGAAGAGGACATCGAGCCGCTGGACGAAGAGGAGCTGGCCGAGTTCGCCGCGCAGGCCGCCGGCCCCGAGACCGTCAAGCAGGACTCTCGCGAGGATCTCGAAGAGCTCGTGGACGAGCTCTCCTAGCCCTCCTTCAAGGCCCGCCCCTGCCGAGCTGCCAACGGCAGGGGCGGGCCGCTGTGTCTAGGAAAGGTCCCTCGCGTGCTGAGCAGCACCACCGTTTTGGACGCCGAGCACCTGGACCACGTCGTCGCCCACTTCAGCCGTTTTGGTGAGTTGACCTACGACGTGGAGACGGTGCCGCCGCTGCGGGGCGTCCCCGCGCACAACACCATCACCTGGTTGTCCATGGCAACCCACGGCATGACCGTGTCCATCCCCATGGGCCACGAACGCGGGAAGATCATCGGTGAGCGGAAAGAGCCCACGATCGGCCCCAGCGGTAAGGTCCGCAACCGCACCGTCCCCGTCTGGTCGAATGCCCCCGAACAGCTCCGCCCGAGCCAGGTGTTCGAGGCCATCGAGCCGCTGCTGTTCTCTGATCGGCTGAAGGTCTGCCACAACGCAGCATTCGACATCGCGTCAGTGGCCAAGTACTACGACGGCGCCGTGCCGTCCAAGCCCTGGCATGACACCTTCATCAGCTCCGTCCTGCTGGACGAAAACCGGCTGAACGGTCTGAAGCCCCGCATCAAGCAGCTGTACAAGCTCGACTACGACAAAGACAACGTCGGCAAGAAGGTCGAGACCTACGCCTTCAGCCGGGTTGCTCGCTACGCGTACATGGACGCCAAATACACCTGGCTGCTGTACCAGCGCGAGCGCGACCTGATCGGCCACGCGGGCCTGTCAGCGCTGTTGGACCTGGAGCTCGGCGTCCTGGAGACCGTAATCTCCATGGCCCTGGCCGGGGCGCCGGTCGACGGCGCAGTCTTGGCCGAGCTCGGCGTGCAGCTGGACGCCCGCCTGGTGGAGACCGAGGCCGCGATCTACAAGGGCCTGGGCAAGAAGGTCAATCTCAACTCTCCCCAGCAGAAAGCGGTGGCTCTGTACGGGCCGAAGGCTGAGGGAAACCTGGGACTTCGTCCGACCACCCTGACCAAGGGAGGTAAGGCCAAAGCAGGGCGCGGCGAGAAACTGCTGATCACCGACTACAGCACGGACGCCGACTCGTTGGAGCCGCACAAGAAGCACCTGGTCGTCGCACGGTTCCTGGACTACCAGCGCGACGCCAAGCTGAAGGGGACCTACGTCACCGGCGTCCTGGGCGACCCCGAGGACCCGGACGAGAAGCCCTGTCTGATCGTGGACGGCCGTGTCCACGGCGCGTTCAAACAGATGGGCGCCCGCACCGGGCGGTTCTCCTCGGCCGGCCCCAACCTGCAAAACATCCCCTCCCGTGGTGTCGAAGGCAAGAAGATCCGCACTGCATACCGGGCGCTGCCCGGCCACAAACTGGTCGTGGCCGACTATGGCCAGATCGAACTGGTGCTTTTGGCCCACTTCATCGGCTATGGGGCGCTTTACGACGGTTTCCATCAGGGAATCGACGCGCACACCATGACCGCGTCACTCGTCTTCGGCGTCCCATTCGATGATGTGACAAAAGCGTACAGAGCTGTAGCAAAGGGACTTAACTTCGCGATCGTGTACGGAGCCGGCCCGACGACCGTGGCGGAAATGGCCGGCATCAGCGTGGCCGAGGCCAAGCGCCACATGAAGGTACACCGGGAAATGTTCCCGGAGATCTACAAGTACCGGGCGCACGTCATCGAGACCGCTCGCCGCCAGCGCCCGCCGCACACCGCGACTCTGCTGGGACGCATCCGACGTATCCCCGAGCTGCGCAGCGCCGACGACTTCAAGCGCTCCAGCGCCGAACGACAGATCTTCAACGCCAAGATCCAGGGGTCTGGAGCCGACGTTGTGAAGAAGTCCATGGTCCGGTTGCTGCCGCTGCTGCCCGACCGCGCCGAGCTGCTCATGACGGTGCACGACGAACTCGTCTGTCACGGCCCCGAGGATCAGGTGTCGCTGATCGAGGCAGCGCTACGCGAGGCGATGCTGGGCGAAGGCATCCAGAAGCTGCTGTGCGTCCCTCTGACCGCGGATATTTCTGTAGCCGACAACTGGGCGGAGGCCAAGTGATGGATATGAAACCGCTGCTCCGGGCGCGTCTCGTGTGGGACCTGACCCCGCACCACGAGGTCCCGGAGGTGCTCAAGCTCCTAGGCATGACCGCGCCCGGACCTGACGTGGCCACCCTGTCATGCGCCGATAGCCACCGGCGCCTCAAGCGAGTGGAGCCACTGAAGGCGGATTTCGCCAAAATGTCGCATATGAGTGCCGAAATCATGATCCGCACTATGCTTGGTGGTGCGGTCGACGAACTCGATTCGGAACTCGTAGCTCTTTTGGTGAAACAGCACGGCGAAGTCATCCGCGTGGGATCGCTGGTAAGCGCAGCCCAGCTCCTGGACGCCGGAATCCTGACGTATTCGAGGACCACCAAATGAGTAGTTTCTGGGAGCGCAAGCTCAATCCCAACGCCCGACCGCAGGCCCCTCAGACGCCGGCGTACGCACCGCAGGCGAGCGCGTCCCGGCCATGGTGGGATCCGACCCCGCCCTACCCGCCGACGCCCCAGCAGCCCCAGAGCAACCCGGCCGCCGAAGTCGATCCGGCCCCGTACGTGGCGCCTCGCCAGGCGCAGAGCGCCAAGCTGACCGAAACCTGCCCCGACGTCACCTGCGGTTCGGTGAACTACATGGCGCCTCCTGGCACCAGCGCGCGTAAGCGCTGCTACGACTGCGGCTACCCGCTGGTCCAGGCAGGATCCGGCGGCGGCGGACTGCCGTCCGGACAGGGCGGGCCGGCCACCCCCGCCACGCAGGTCCACGACGGCACCTCGCAATACAACTCCGGGAACATCATCGGCCGCATCGGCTGACCTTCTCCTCCCTCCTCCTCGTAAGGAACCCCCTCACCGTGAGCATGCTTGCCGCTGACGGGTCCATCAGCGACCCCTACCAGAATTTCATCGCCACCTCCCGGTACGCCCGATACATCGACGCCGAGAATCGGCGCGAGACCTGGACCGAGTCCGTGGACCGATTCATGGACTTCATGACTGGCCACCTGTCGGACAACCACGCCTACGAGCCCGACCCCGAGCTCGTGGCCGAAGTGCGCGACGCCATCGCCAATCTGGAGATCGTCCCGTCGATGCGGGCCGTCATGACCGCCGGTGAAGCCCTGGAACGTTCCAACATCGCCGGCTACAACTGCAGCTATCTGCCCATCGATGACCTGGCAGCGTTCTCCGAGGTGCTGTTCATCCTGCTCAACGGCACCGGTGTGGGCTTCAGCGTGGAAAAGCGCTACATCGACGAGCTGCCGCCGGTGCCGCGCCTGGTCGACGCTCCTCAGGAGCTCATCGTGGTGGGGGACTCCAAGCTCGGCTGGGCGCATGCCTACCGGATGCTGATCGAGGAGCTGTGGCTGGAGGGTTGGATTCCCCGCTATGACCTGTCGGCCGTCCGGCCGGCCGGCGCCCGGCTGCAGACGTTCGGAGGCAGGGCCTCGGGGCCGGAGCCGCTGCGCGAGCTGTTCGAGTACACCGTCACGGCGCTGAAGGCCGCCCAGGGGCGCCAGTTGACCTCGCTGGAGGTCCACGACCTGGTCTGCAAGATCGCCAGCGTGGTGGTCGTCGGCGGCGTGCGGCGCTCGGCGATGATCAGCCTGTCAGACCTGAACGACCCGGAGATGGCAGCCGCTAAGTCAGGGGAGTGGTGGACGGCGGCGCCGCATCGCGCGCTGGCCAACAACAGCGCAGTGTATGAAGGCAAGATCACCCGGGAGCAGTTCGACGCCGAATGGGGTTCGCTGGTCGCCTCGGGGAGTGGTGAGCGCGGAATCTTCAACCGGACCGCGGCCCAGAATCAGGCGGCCAAGAATGGCCGTCGTGACCGATTTGTCGAGTATGGGACTAATCCGTGCTCGGAGATCATTATGCGTCCTTTTTCCTTTTGTAACCTTTCTGAGGTAATTGTCCGACCTGAGGATTCTCTGGAGTCCATCGGCCGGAAGGTCCGGCTCGCGACGATCCTCGGCACCTGGCAGAGCACCCTGACCGACTTTCCTTTTCTGCGCCCGCAGTGGGCCGCCAACGCCCGCGAGGAGCGCCTGCTGGGCGTCTCCCTGACCGGTGTCTTCGGAAACCCGCTCGTCTCCACCGACGAAAACCGGGCCGAATACCTCGGGCGAATCAAGCGGTTCGCCCGGGTGACCAACATGAAGGAGGCCCGGGCGATCGGCATCCCGAGCTCGCACGCGGTCACGTGCGTGAAGCCGTCGGGAACCGTATCCCAGCTGGCCGGAGTCTCCTCCGGCATCCACCCCTGGCACGCAAAGCATTACCTGCGCACCGTCCGTGCAGACAAGAAGGACCCGCTCGCCCAGCTGATGAAGGACAGCGGCGTGCCGTGCGAGGACGACGTCATGCAGCCCGACAGCACGTGGGTCTTCTCCTTCCCGATCAAGGCCCCGAACTTCGCCGTGACCAGGGACAGCATCACCGCGATCCAGCACCTGGAGCTCTGGTTGGACTATCAGCGGGCCTGGTGTGAGCACAAGCCGAGCGTGACCATCTCCGTCCGCGGTCCGCGCATCACCAACCCCGGGCCTTTCTCTGAAGAGCTCGCAATGCGGCTCGTCGCCGGCGACGATGGCGAACTGCTGGCCAACATCCCGGCTGAGCTTGACCAGTGGCTGGTAACCCACCCCGAGCTCACCGCTCCCGACGGCGACTGGGGAAGTCTCTGCGACGCCCTGCGCGACCTGATCGACTGGGAATCGGGGGAGTGGGACAAGGTCGGAGACTGGGTCTTCGCCCACCTGGACGAGCTGAGCGGCGTCTCCTTCCTGCCGCACAGCGACCACGTCTACAAGCAGGCGCCCTACCAGGAGATCACCCGCAAGGAGTACCAGCGCCTGGCCGCGGCCTTCCCCGAGATCAGATGGGCTGACCTCCCGTTCTACGAGCTCACCGACTCCACCACCGGAGCCCAGGAACTCGCCTGCGTGGCCGGTGCCTGTGACGTGGTCGACCTGGTCACCGCGTGATGTACATCAACGGCGACAGCGGCTACTACTGGCTGACCTGCGATACCTGCCAGGACGCACTCATGGAAGTGGTTGCGGGCACCGCCCTTTCGGAGATGGACGAGGCGGCCGGCGAGCACGTCTGCTCGCCGCACTGACAAACAGCCCTACCCCCGCCGAGGGGTAATCAAAAAAGACAGTGGCCGCCGGAAATTAAACGCTTTCAGTAGTTGGGTCCTAACTGGTGATGGTGTGGGTGATTCCTTAGCGTTTCACCCACACCATTTCCGTTTGTCCAAGTTAGGAGCCTGAATTGCCCGGCCCCTGCAGCACCCCCAAGGCCCTCGCCGCCGACGGCCGCATTCTGGACGGAAAGTCCGCGCTCTCCCGCGCCGGCGCGAAATCCGGCGAAGGCATGGACGCCGTTGACTACAACGCGATCCGCACGCTCCCGCCGGTCGCCAAGGACCTGCCGCCCAAGGCCCGTGCCAAGAAGGCCGTAGCCGACCGCAGGAACGGACTGTGACCCTCGCCCCCGAGGCCGCCGCCCTCATCGCGAAGATCAATAAGGAGCACGGGGAAGGCGCCATCGTCGCCGGCACTGACATGGTGCTCGGAGCCCGATTCACGACCGGATCTCTCGGCCTAGACGTGATCCTCGGGGGCGGCTGGCCCGGTAACCAGTGGGTCGAGGTGATCGGCAAGGAGAGCCAGGGCAAGACGGCGATCGTCCTCAAGACCATCGCGGCCAATCAGCGCCTCAATCCGGCGTTCGTGGCCTTGTGGATCGCCGCCGAGCACTACGACGCCGACCAGGCCAAGGCCCTCGGCGTCGACAACTCCCGCGTCATCGTGGTCCCGACCCAGGACATGGAATTCGCCTACGAAACCATGCTCCGCTTCGCCGAATCCAAGTCGGTCGACGCGATTGTGCTCGACTCCTACCCGGCCCTGATCCCGTCGGAAGAGGCCGAGAAGACGATGGAAGACGCCGTGGTCGCACTCGGCGCCAGGCTCACCGGCAAGTTCTTCAGAAAAGCCGGCGCCGCCACCAAGCGCGCCATGAACGGCGAAGAGCGCCCGATCCTCGGCATCATCATCAACCAGTACCGCGACCAGATCGGCGGATTCAGCCCCCACGGGGTGCCCCAGACCACGCCCGGCGGCAAGGCCAAGAACTACTTTTTCTACACCCGCGTCGAAGTCAAGCGAGACGAGTTCATCGACGAGTCCCGCCCCGGCAAGGGCAAGACGCGCGTCGGCCAAGTCATCAAGGTGCGCACCATCAAGCACAAGGCCGGCCCGCCCCAGCAGGTCGCGACCGTGGACTTTTTCTTCCGCGACGCCCCGGTGCTGGGCTTCTCGCGCGGCGACTACGACACCGTCAAGGAACTGCTCACCTACGGCCTGCTCTACGACCTGATCGTCCGCCGCGGCGCCTACTACACCGTCGGCGAACGCCGGTGGGGTCCGGGCAAGGAAAAACTCCTGGACGACCTGCGCGAAGACGCCGAGCTGCAGGGCCAGCTGCGCGCCGACATCCTCGCCGCCGCGGCCCGCCCCGACCACGAAAACCTCAAGGACACCGCTGATGCGTAGCCATACCCTCTTCCTGGTCGCCGGCTCAGTGGCCGCCGCTCTGCTGCTGACCGGCTGCTCGGAGTTCAACCAGAAAAACGGCCGCGGGGACACCCCGATCGGCAAGGTCGACAACTCCGGCGCCGAGATCATCAACATGCCCGACACCTTCGGCAACCTCGCCACCAAGTGCTCCCACGGGTTCCGCGTCTGGTCGACCACCCACGGGTCTAGTGACGACAAGACCGAGTACGCCTCTCAGATCTGGGTCGAGCGCGACTCGAAGTGCCCGCAGGACGGTGTCCAGTGAAGCGCCGCGGACTTCTTCTCACCGCCCTGGCTGGCCTGGTCCTGGCAACTTCCGGCTGCGCTGAGCTCAACCGGTCTCCCGAAAGCCCGCAGAGCTGGTCCGAGGTACAGGTCCAGACCCAGGACGGCCGCAGGGTTCTGTGCCTGGTCTGGAGCGGCGCCAGTAAGGGCGGCCCTAGCTGCGACTGGGCCAACGCGAAGAAAGCGGCCCAGTGAGTGACTTCCTGATCGGCATGGCCATGATCCTCACCTACTTCACCCTCACCCAGGCCATCAGCGCCTGGCGGGAGCGCGGCAAGAAGTGAAGCACACCTTCGCGGCGATCTTCTTCGCCTTCCTGATCGTGGTCCTGCTCGCCGACGCCATCGCGGCACAGTTCGAGCAGGACCGAGAGGACCCCCAGTGAAAATCTGGTACGACACCGAGTTCGTGGATACCGGGGACCGGATCCTGTTCATCTCCATAGGCATGGTGGCCGAGGACGGCCGCGAGCTCTACCGGGTCAGCCCGGCCAACATCCCCAGGATGCTCGGCAACCCCTGGTTGATGGACAACGTCTTTCCGCACCTGCCCGTTCGATACACCGGCACCACGAAAATCTGGGACTGGGACTACGAGCACCCGGAGTACGGAGCCGTCCGGCGTCCTCACAACATTGCCGATGATGTCTCTGCCTTCATCGGGGAGACCCCCGATCCGGAGTTGTGGGCCTACTACGCCGCCTACGATCACGTGGCCCTCGCGCAGCTGTTCGGCCGGATGCTCGACCTCCCGCAGCACTGCCCGAAGTACACCAACGAGCTCCAGCAGGAAATCGTCCGGATGGGAAAGCCGCGCCTGCCCAAGCAGATCGGCCGGCCGCACCATGCGCTGTCCGATGCCCACCATGACAAGCAGATCCACGACTTCCTCACCGGCGCCGCACATCCGCCGGCCGTGCACCCCGACCAGCGGACGCTGTTTTGATGGCCGCCCACCGCAGGCCCGCGACCGGCGCCGAAAAAGGTCTGCTGCTCATCTTTATCGGCCTGACCATGCTCGCCGCTGGCCTACTCGTCATAGCACTGAACGGACTATTCGCATGACCCCCGAGACGCTCGACTACCTGGAGAAGCTCTCCAACGAGGTCGTCACCGACTTCTGGCCCGGCCGTCCCGGAGACCCGGAATTCACTCGCCGCCGCTTCCCCGACGGCCTACGCCTGACCGACGACGACCGCGGCCGAGACCTGACCTTCTACCTGGTGATGCGCGAGTACGCGCCGCAGCTGGTGGCCGAGATCCGCCGCCTGCGCGCGTTCAGTGACTGGATCAACAGCGACGAGTTCGGCAAGGGGCTGGCACGCGACTTCTACGACACCCTCGGGGCGGTCGTGAAGCGCGCCAAGGAGCTCGGGGAGGTTCCGAAGTGAGCAGCCTCAAGGACTCCCGCCAGCAGGAGCGCCGCGGCGCGGCACTTCACGGTGGGACCGTCAACAGCGGCTCCGGAAACGGCCCCTGGCGTAAGAACGATGTCCGCACCCCGACCACGTCGATCGAATACAAGGTCACCTCAGCCAAGCAGTATCCGCTGAAGCTGGCCGAGCTGCTGGCCGCCGAGCGCCAAGCCCTGCTCGACAACGGCAGGTCGATGCTCTTCGGCATCCAGATGGGCGGGCGGAACTGGCTGGTGATGTCCGAAGAGGACTACCTGACGCTGGTACAGGAGGCCGGCTAGTGGTCCTCAAGCCGCGGGTGAAGGCCCCGGACTGGAGAGCAGCCGGCAACGACACCAAAGCCGCCAAGTGCCTCAAGTTCCCGCCGGACCTCTCGCGCGGCTACGACCCCTGGTTCGACGTCGAATACGAGATCGACTGCCTGGACATCTGCAACGGCGAATCCGACGGCCGCCGGTGCCCCATGCGAGACACCTGCCTGGACTTCGCGCTGATCAACAACGAGACGGGCGGCGTATGGGGCGGAATGCTCCCACACGACCGACGCAACCTCCGCCTCGCCCGCCGGGCCGATCCCTACCTGGAGCTGAAGTGGCACCCGCCGACACCAAAGCCAAGCGACTTCGACGAGGACGACCTTCTCCTGCTCGACTGAAGCTTCAGGGACGCCTGGCAGACCTGGCCAACACCCGGAAAACCGGCGGCCTGATGGGAGACATTCAGGCCCACCTGATCAAGAAGGCCGACGCCCCCTCAGACCGGCGCCAAGACATCATCCACCCCTCCGAAATGGCCGCCCACGACTGGTGCCCCAGGGCCACCTACTACCGCATCCGCGACGTTCGGGACGGCAAACCGTACGCGGGTGAACAGTTCGCCGTCGGCACCTTGTCCATCTTCGAGGAGGGGCACGACATCCACCGCAAGTGGCAGGGCTGGCTGCGGGAGATGGGGGTGCTGGAAGGCCGCTGGGACTGCCTGGACTGCGGCCGGCGCGGCGTCGACTTCGGTACCGACCCGCTCTCCTGCACCAAGTGCGACAGCGTGACAGGCCTCACCTACGGCGAGGTCCCGCTGGACGCCGAGAAGGAGCTGCTGATCTGCGGCCACGCCGACGGCAAGGTGGGCCGCCGCCTGATCGAGATCAAGTCCATCGGCAAGGGAACCGTCCGGATGGACGAGCCGGAGCTGCTGAAGAAGCACACCCACGCCACGGTCAACGGAAAGAACCTGGTCGACCTGGACGGCCTGTGGGCCGACCTTCAGAGGCCTCTGAAGCCCCACGTCAAGCAGGCGAACGTCTACCTGAAAATCGCCCAGCTCATGGGCATCGACGTAGACGAAATGGTCTTCCTGTACGAGTTCAAGCCGAATCAGCAGACCAAATCGTTCACGATCAAGATCAGCCCCCGCGTGATCGAGCCGCTGCTGGCCAAGGCCGAATCCGTCGCCGACGCGCTGCACGGGGGACCGGTCCCGCCGCGCGCTTTCGACAAGTCCGACAAGAAGCCGTGCAGCTCCTGCAGCTGGGCTACCGAATGCTGGAAGGGAAGCGATGCGGACGATTCGACGCAGCCGCAACGTGGTCGCCGCCGCCGAGGAGAAGCGGCTGGAGCAGAAGGCCGAGCGTCAGCTGGCAAGCCTGTACGACCCCGAGGAACCCGACGACGCGCCACCGCGGATCCCGAAGGACGTAACCGGCCTGGACGACGGCGAGCTGATGCGCCTGTTCGGCGAGATGTCTCAGTGGGTGAACTACCACAGCGCGAAGCACTCCCGAGCTCAGGTAGCCGAAAAGTACGCCGAAAGCGTGCTGGAGATCCGCCGAGCTCAGGCAGTCCTCGGTAAGGCCGCCAAGTCCGTCACCGCGGCCAAGGCCGGCGCCTACGCAGACGACGAGGTGCAGCAGGCCAATGACACCTACCTGGACGCCTACGCCGACCGCAAACGCGAGGAAACCGGCTACCTCAACGCCGAGCGCCTGGAGCGTTTCCTGTCTCGCGAACTCACCCGACGAACCGCCCGATCAGACCGTGAAGGAAGAGCAGCCAAATGGACCACCTGACCGACCCCGACACCTACGAGCTGTTTTCCGTCGAGCCGGTCCCGGGCCAGCCTCCGACGCTGCTTCGCACCCACGGTGTGCGGACCTGCGTCGGCGACCGCTGCGTGATCCACAAGCCGACCGACCACCACATGCGGCGCTGGCCGATCACCTACAGGGCCGATAAGCAGTTCCTCGCCGAGCGGACCTGCGAGCACGGAGCCAACCACCCCGACCCTGACTCGCTGGCCTACTACCGCACCGCCGGCATGGACTACATGGCCGTCCACACCTGTGACGGCTGCTGCCTCGCCCCCGCCACTACCGGAGATGCCCCGTGAAGATTTCCCTGCTCTACACCATTCAGACCACGCCGATCGTTGACGAGATGCTCCAGCCGCTGGAGTTCGAGGACGAGATGCCGACCGCGGCCGACCGTATCGGCGAGTTCGCCGGCCGCGGCTGCTATCGGTCCTTCGACCGGCCGCGGGAGGAGACCCGCACCAGCCGCGGCTACCACGCCAACATTCAGGCACGCCGGCACTTCAACATCTACGAACACGTGTCGTTCCCGTTCCTGGTCCAGGGCGTCTCCCGACACCTGCTGGGGGAGTTCACTCGCCACCGCTTCCACCAGTTCAGCGTGGAGAGCCTGCGCTTTTGTCCGCCCCGGGAATTCGTCGTCCACCCCACCCTGGAAGAGGCCGCCGAGGACGACCGGGAAATCTACGAGGCGTTGGAACGTGCCTGGCTCAGCGCTGAGGAGGAGTACGAGTTTCTGTCCGAGCGGCTGTCGGACCGCGGCGACCTGAGTAAGAAGGAAATCCGCGAGGCGTGCGCCCAGGTGCTGCCGCTGATGACGTCCACTGACCTGGTCGTCTCCGCCAACCTGCGGGCCTGGCGCGATGTGATCAAGCTGCGCGCGGCCGAGGGCGCCAACAGGGAAATCCGCCAGCTGGCCAGGCTCTTCCTGGAGCCGCTCAAGGAACTGGCCCCCAACACCTTCCAGGACATCGAGGTGGAGGCCTGATGGACGTTATGACGATTGCCGGATTCATGGAGTTTCTGGTCGCCGTGCTGGGCCTGTTCGCCCTGGCTGTCATGGGCTCGGTCCTTTTTCTGTGGGGCATGGGAAAGCTGGTGGTTCGGATCTCGATTACCACTCCTGAAGAGGAGGCCGACGAATGATCGTTGTTCTCGGCGTGCACGGCTTCGCCGGCTCCGGCAAGGACGCCTTTGCCGACACCCTGGTGCACTGGTATGGCTTCAAGAAGATCGCTTTCGCTGACCCGCTGCGCGACGTCTTGCTCGACACCAACCCCGTCCTGATGGTCGACGACGGCCGGCCGGTGCACCTGCGCGAGGTCATCGACACCATCGGCTGGGGCGAGGCCAAGATCCTCTACCCGGAAATCCGCCGGATGATGGTCGCCCTTGGACAGTCAATGCGTCAGCGGGTCGACTCCCGAATCTGGATCAACGCAGCGATCGATCGGATGGGGGAGGCCCAGCGGGTGGTCTTCTCCGACGTCCGCCAGCTCAATGAGGCCATGGTCCTCAAGGCCACCCTCGGCGCCCAGCTGGTCAACCTCCTTCGCCCCGGCGTCGGCCCGGCCAACTCCCAGGAGCAGGCCACCCTGCCCCCGCAGCTGCTCGACTTCGTGGTCCGCAACGACGGCGACCTGACCGACCTGCACGCCCGCGCCGACATGGTCATGCACCGCATCAACGTACAGAGGACGGCCCCCCAGTGAGTCCCATGTTCAATGACAAGCCTCCGTCTGAGGTCTACTACGTCAGCACCGGCTGTTACCACGGTGCGTATTGGACGCGTGCATCCGTCAAGGGCGCGTTGAAGAACAACACGTCGTGGCAGACCTACGTTCCGGAAGATCACATCGGTCAGCCGCCAAGCTACATCCCCCACCCGAAGCTGAAGATCCTGCGGTCAGAAATCGGCGCAGCCGAGGGCTGGACCAACGTCACCGAGACCTTCGTCAAGGACGGGAAGTGGGCCTGGTGAAGACGCCGAACCTCCCCAAGGAGATCTACTTCATCAAGGGCGGTAGGCGGGATCGGCCGTACGCCCAGCGAGGTCACGTGAAGCTCGCGCTCAACGGCCGGTACTCGCACGAGCGTCAGCGGATCCGGATCTACCAGGCGTTCGGCAACGTCAACGGTGAGATCGTATGGCACGACGTCACCCGCGAGTTCGTCACCGAAACCGGCGAATTCGCATGGTGAAGCTGTATGTCGGCATTGACCAGTCGCGTGGAGGGTTCGGCCTGAGCAAGCTCTACGTGGATGGCGCCCGGAGCTGTGACAGCACGATCGTGAGGAAGTTCGACGCCAAGCAGCTCAAGGTCACTCCCGGCGTGGATGTGCTCAAGGCGATCGAATACTGGCTGACTATCTCGCTGCGCGATGACCGGCTGGGGATCGCCCACGTGGCGATGGAGGGCTACTCCTACGGCTCAAGCAACGGCCGGGAGAAGGCCGGCGAGCTCGGTTACGCGGTCAAGGGCCTGCTTCACGACCTGATCCCCGGCCGAGCGCGGTACCCGACGATCGTTACCCCGAACCAGGTCAAGCTTTTCACCACCGGTTCCGGCTCCGCTGATAAGAAGAAAATGGTTAAGGCCGTCAATGAACGGTGGGGCAGAGCGTTCACCAACGATAACGCCGCCGACGCCTACGCGCTGGCCCGCATTGCGGAGGCCATCGATACGGGAAATACCAACTATCCGTACGAGAAATCCGTACTCCAGGAACTGAAACTACACACCGAGGCGCCACCTGCGGCATAATGGGGGCAGGACACGGACGGATGCGCATCGCTATCCATGAAGTGAAAAGCCTCAGGCGCCCACAAGGCACTGGGGCTTTTCACTTTTACCATCCAAAAAAGCCTCGCTCCTAATCTGGACTTACGTACCCAAAACGTAAATCCAGTAGGAGCTCAATATGAGTGAAAACGCCCCCACCGACACCACCGGCGATGACGTCGTCCTGCGTGTGAAGTCCTCCTCCAACGCGTCGGCCCTGGGCGCGGCAGTCGCACACGCCATCTACGCGGGCAAGAACGTCTCCCTACGGGCGATCGGCGCCGGCGCAGTCAACCAGACCTCAAAGTCTCTGGCCATCGCGCAGGGATTCGTAGGACCCCGTGGCATTACCCTGTCGGCCCGGATCGGATTTACCACCGTGAAGATGCCCGAGGGCGAAGTCACCGCGCTGGTTTTCAAGGTCTTGGTCGCCTGACGGAATTACATTTTTCGTCCAAGAAAAACCTACTCTGATAGAGACCAATGGCGAGCATCGGAAAGGCGGGAAGGATGCCTGGAGGCGACCGACCCACAGCGTTCACCGATTCTGCGCGCCGCAATACTGCGCTGTTCCACAGTCGACAGGTCGGAACTGGATCGGGTGGCTACAGGCCCCATTCGGTGCTCGAACCCATTACTCGAAGCTCTATCGGATATGGCTCCTCGGACTCCTCCCGCATCCTGCCCGGCGGCCAGATGCTGCCGACCCCCAACGGCTCCTCGGCTGAGACCTATGACCGGCGCACCTGGCTGAGCGCGTACTAACGAGCAAGGAGTCCCCCGTGGCAGACAAGACCACGACCAATTTTCCGAAGATGGGCACCGAGGCTGCGACCACCTGGTCCAACGTCTCGTCCAGGGCGTCACAGGGTCTGAGGACCCCGCGCCAGGCCTACTCCATGGTGAACGATTCGCTGGCTGGCTCCCGGCGCAACATCCTGGAGCGGCTCGGCCACAAGGGCGCCGTGCAGGTCCGCTACTCCTACCCCAACAGCCCCGAGTCCGCCGCGACCGGGCGCAACGTGTACCTGCTTCCCCCGTCGACCGGCAACCGCCAGTTCTGGGACAAGCGGCAGTACGGACAGACGGCGCAGTAATGCCTATCCCTCTCATTGCTGCGGCGCTCGGCACGGTGGCGCGCGTCGGCGGTAGCGCGCTGCTGCGTACGGCCGCCACCAGTGCAGCGCGCGGCGCGGCAACGCACATGGCGGAGGGCGCTGTATCCCACCTGGCCAACCATCAGGCTCCGCAGCAGGAGCAGGCCCCCCACCGACAGGGGTACTGATGGCTAACTGGTCCTACCTTCCGCCCGTCGACCAGCCGGGCGCACCGGTCACCGCCGGCGGCGGGGGTGGGGCCGGTACCGGCTTCCGCGACCTGATGGACGCCCGCCGGTCCGGCCGTGTCCCCGGCGTTCCTTCCGCCCAGTATCCGGACGGCTACCTCGGCACGGTCAACTCCCGCCGCGAAGACCGTCTCCTGGACGCCATCAAGACCAAGACCAACGACCGCTCCTACCAGCGCGGCGTGCACAAGGGCGAAAAGACCGAGGCCAGCGACTACTTCTGGACCAAGGAATTCGGCCCGCAGTCCGGTCTGCAGGCCCAAGCGCAGGGCCGACGGTGGACCGCCAAGGGCTCCGACATCGAGCGCCTGGCCCACGGAGGCAAGCACGCGTTCACCTCCCCCGAGGAGCTCGGCCGGCTGGCCGCCAAGTACGGCGTATCGGCCTACGACCCCGCGGCCCGGCGTGAGACCGACCCGAATTTCGCCGCCCAGATGCGCGGCCACCTGCCGACGTGGAAGTAGCACATGTCCAAGACCCCCACCCCCGACGACCGTAACCCGTTGACCGGTCAGCCGCCGAACTCCTACACCAAGTCGACCAACCGCGAGCTTCCCAGACCAACGAACGTCAAGCCCAAGGCGTTCGACGCGAAGGAGGGCGCGAGCCTGCGCAAGCTCCACCGCGAGGCCGTCGCCCCGGGCGGAAGCGCAGACGCACCGCTTGGGTATCGCCGGCCTGAAGGCATGGCCGACGAGCACTTCTCCTGGCTCATGGGCGGCCACCGTATGATGCCGAACACGGCCGCCGCCCGCGGGACCTCGGCGATCAACGTTCCCCACGCTGCGCACCCCGAGGTGACCGTGCAGCGCCGGGCCGAGGACCTGTCCAAGGGCGAGTACGAGCACGGCGCCGCCACCCTCAAGCATTTCGGCCACGACACCCGGGATCCTCTGAAGTCGCTGGACCGCACCCATTCGGTTGCGCTGGACCGGGTGATGGCCGAGCACACCCAGGCCGGCGTCAACGAGTCGTCCAGCCAGTTGTTCTACGGCGGGCGCCCGACCACGCGTATCCCCGGGCACCTGCAAAAGACGCACAACGAGGGCGTCATGGCCGCCTACGGCCGGCTGGAGCAGGCGCACGCATCGGTACTGAACCACCCGCAGTTTCAGGCCGCGACCGCGCACCTTCCGAGTGATCATGCGGCGAGCGTGGCACGTGCGGCGGTCAACCAGTCGGTGGCCGACACCTCGCCGAACTCCAAGTGGCGTCAGGGCAGCCGGTGGCCCAACATCGAGCAGGCCGAGGAGTCCACGGTGGCCGCGGTGGAGGGGCGTGATCCGAAGTTCATTGCCGGCCGAATCCAGAACGTCGACAAGGCCCACGGCCGAGCGAAGGATGCTCTGGCCAGCGCCGACCCGTCCACGCACCATTTCGGCAACCCGAAGGAAGCGGCAAAAACCGTAGCGTTCCGCGGGGCACTGGCCGACAAGGACGCCGCCGACGCCTACAAGGTCAGCGACATCCACGAGGCGTCGGTGATCGCCCCGGGCCTGCCCACGGGTAAGTCGTTGCGCTACACGAGCTCTGACGGTAAGGCGTTCAGCCACTACCCCGACCAGCCCAAGAGCGCGCTCAAGGGGGCCGCGCCGATCGTCAAGGAGGGAAAGACATCGGGCCGCGCGGGGAACCAGGAGACCGGGTTTTCCCGTCCCGAGCAGATGCTGGGTGAGGGAAAGAGCTACGTACACGCCCTCAACGACCGCGCTACCCGTCAGGTGGCCTCGCGCTACGGAATCTCGCGGTCAGTCGACCACGCCGACAACGTGCACACCATCCAGGCCGCGGCCTGGGGGTCACAGCAGATGCGCCGGGCGGACGTACACGTCTCTCACGCCGACCAGTATCCGGTCGTGCGGGACTGGGGTTCGGAGGGGCAACGGTCACTGGCTCCGGAGTGGCAGGCACATTTCGGGGAAAACGCGCGCATGCATATGGGCGAGCAGTTCCGGGAGAACCCCAACACCAAGACCAACGTCAACGCGAGCAAGGCCAAGCCCTACCCGATCATGCCGGGGGAGTAGCCCTTACTCGCCGTAGTAGAAGTCCGCGGTGTCCTCGTCGCCGCCGGCCGCCAGAAATTCTTCGCGGGTCATGTCGGCGGGCTCCAGCGACGTACCAGGGCTGTCGTGCTCCAGGTAGCCGTCGATCAGCTGCTCAACCGCGTGGTCCAGGGAATCGCTCATGCCGAAAATCCTACCTCCGAGGGGTGACGAAACCCATGACTGCAAGTCCCTGGGCGTCCCTGCCCGAGCGGCTGGTCACCGACCGGCTGGCCGAGCTCATGGACGCCAACGCTGAGGCGATGGCGTCCATACGGCCACCGATCCCCAACATCGGGAAAGTAGCTCCCCGATTCGGATATCGAACAGGCGCATTATCCATCGACGATGTTATTTCCGTGAACGAAAGATATCCGGGTCCGAATGCCGACCCACTATCTGCGCGGCCTGGTTACTCGGCCACGGCATTACCAGGATTCAGCGCGGGTTAAATACCCTGGGGTGAGTTGATTTCCCCCAATTTCTCGGAGGTACCTGAATGGGCACGAAGAGGCCGATGAAGGCCACCGACCGGCGGCGCGGTGGAATTGGCGACAACGTGAAGTTCACCGTCCAGGACACCGACGGTGCGGGGCCTCCGCTGGCTGACATTTTCAATGACAGGCGGAAGCCCAACGGTACCGGAAAGCGGATCGCGTAAATGGCTTATGCAACCCCCCGCAGCTGTAAGGACGAGCTGCACGAAGGCATGACCGACGGCGCCATCCGCAAGCCCCGCGTTGACCGCAGCGGCCCGGACGCCTCCCCCTCCAACACCTACCCGGGCCACGTCATGGTCGGGCTGCTTGGAACCAAGGGGAGTCTGGCGTGAGCGAGTACGAGTATGCCCCCGCTGTGTATGTCTCCCCGGTCCCGGTCAACGTCCCTGGTATGGCGCCGGTGCGCGATAGCGACGGCGCGCAGGGCGGCGAGGTGCTCGGGCTGCCAACCTTCGACGAGCTGAGCGGCGGTGTGGCATGAGCTTCACTGCTGAGCAGCTGATCAGGGTAGCCAAGTCCTACGAGGGCTACGCCGAGAAGAACGGCGCGACGAAGTTCGGCCAGTGGTACGGCGACCGCCAGAAGAACAGCGCGTTCGACAAGGCCGCCTGGTGCGACATGTTCGTGGTCTACTGCGCGCACGAGGCCGGCGGCGAGGAAGCCGTCGACATCGTCGGCGAGTACGCATACACCCCCCACCACGCCGCCTGGTTCGCCCGCAACGGCCGCTGGGGCGCCAAGCCCACCCTAGGTGCCATCGGCTTCATCGACTGGTCGGGCACCAAGATCATCTCCGCGATCGACCACGTGGTCATCGTCCTAGGCACTGACGCCCGGGGTCGGGTCGTCACCATCGAGGGCAACACCGCCGACCAGGTGGCCATCCGCTACCGCGACCGCAGCCTGTTCGTCGGCTTCGGCTACCCCAAGTACGCCAAGGCCGGCGCCCCGATCCCGCCGCCGGTGGCCACCAAGCCCGTCGGCCGCCCCGCCGCCGGCGACAGCGCACCGAAGTTCCCGCTGGCCCCCGACGACTGGTTCTCCCAGGCACGTAACAGCGGCAAGACCAAGCCCAACAACGGTGTCCGGCGGCTGCAGGCCCGGCTGAAGGAACGCGGTTGGTCCATCGAGGTCGACGGCCGCTACGGCCCTAAGACGGCGCAGGTGGTCCGGGCCTTCCAGGACGAGCACCGCCTGTCTGTCGACGGCGCCGTGGGCCGGCTCACCTGGGCAGCGCTCTGGAACGCTCCGATTTCCTAATTGACCCCCTGATCTGCAGAAAGACCTGGCGCATGTCTGACGATTCCAAGCTGCGGCTACTGCTGTGCGGCGAGTGCAAGTCCATTGAGGAGCTCCCTTGGTATGAGGGGGACGTCCGGGGTGACCACCTGCTGGACTATCTGGCTTCCCGACACCAGTACCCCGACGGAAACCGCCACCGCGGCGGCGCCCTGTTCGACGTGCCCGAGAAGCACTGGAAAGACCCCAACGCCCGGCAGATGATCATCGAGCAGATCAACGCCCGCACCGGCAAGGGCCTGGGCGACAAGTTTTACGAGGTCAAGGCAACCTTCAAGGAAGACGCCTTCACCTGCTGGAAATCCCGCAACAGAACCAAGAACTGCGGCGACTTCAAGAGCGAGAAGAAGCGCCTGATCCCCGACACCAAGGCCGAGCGAAAAGACCTCGGCCTGTCACCGGTCAAGTCCAACAGGTTCTTGTGCGAGTTCTGCCCGTATTTCTCCATCGCGATGCAGCGCATGCGCGCCGGCCGCGGCGACTACAGCTTCAAGGACTGAGCCGTGGACCACAAGAGGACCAAGAAGACGCTCAAGCGGGAGCTCAAGGCCGCGCGCCAGCAGCTCGAATACGCCCAGCGTGAGGTCGCGCTGGAACGCCGCCGCCGCGCCGATGTCGAGAGCGCCGCTAACGAGATGCGCGACCGCCTGGAGCGGGTGCTGGCCACCCCCGAGGTCAAGGCCGACACCGAGGCCGCTTTCCTGCGAGGCCACAACCAGGCCCGACACCAGTTTTTAGGCTGGCTCCAGTCCGGCATCAACGCGCTGGAAGTCGACCTCACCAAGAACAACGACAAGGAGACCTCCCAGTGAACGGTTCCGGCGCAGCCGCCCTTGGCCAGCCCCCCGCAGCCCCCGCCGGCGACGAGCCCACGCCGGAGAAGACGCCCGGACTGCCGGTCCGTGTCGCGTTCGTCCTTTTCCAGGACTACGACGGCCAGTGGGTCGCCCACAACGACATCAGCCTGATCAGCGACAAGCTCAGCATCGACAAGATCGCCCACCCCGACGAGATGGACGCCGGCTGCGCGGCCGTGCGCTCCGACATTCAGGCCCAGAAGACCGCCATTGAGGTTGAGCGCAGGATGCGCGAGGCCGCCCGCCTCGTTCAGGAACAGGCCGCCAACGCCGCCATCATGAACCGCATCAAGCCGCACGCCTAATAACCCAACTAGAAAAGCCTCCACAGTAACTTGTGGGGGCTTTTCGCATTTAACTTAAAAAGAACACACGAAACTAGAATCGGACCATGGGCTATGAATCCGATGCATTTTATTTAAGGCATGCTGTGAAGGTCACACCGGAAATCATCCCGGAACCAGGCCACAGCGGCTATTTCGCGTCCCCGGATTCGGATCTTGATCCGTCCCTGTTCGCCGGCGAGCACCTGAAGCCGGAAATCCGCGCCCACATCATCGGGGAAATCTCCCGATTCTGGAGCGGACGCTACAACTCCCAGAGCGCCTGGTCGCGTCTGTGGCTGGCCGGCTCCGGGATTTCCTACCAGTGGTCCGGAGACCGCGGAAACGGCGACCTGGACGTCATGGTCGGCATCACCGCGGCCGTGTTCCGCCAGCACAACCCAGGCTACGGCGCCTACACCGACGCCGAGCTGGCCGACCACATCAACGGCGAGCTCAAAACAGCGCTGTGGCCCGCCACGGCGTCGACCACCTTCGCCAGCAAGACCTTCGAGCTGACGTTCTTCTGGAACCCCGCGTGTTCGGCCGACCTCGGCGGGGTGCGCAACATCAACCCCTACGCCGCCTATGACCTCACCGCGGGTGCCTGGACCATCCGACCGCCTCAGCTGCCGGCCAACCCGCGCTCGCTGTACCCGCGCGAGTGGTGGCAGCAGATCGACCGCCAGGCCGACGTCGCCCGCGAAATCCTGGCCCGCTTCAACAACGCACACGCACGCCTGGCCGGCGCCCTCCCTGGATCCCCGGGCGAAACCAACGCGTCCACCGAGCTGCGGTTGGCCGCCGCCCAGGCCGCGGCCCTGTTCGACGACATCCACTTGGGCCGCAAAGCAGCCTTCGGCCCCGGCGGATCCGGCTACGGCGACTACGCCAATTTCCGGTGGCAGGCCTTCAAGGCTAACGGCGTGGGGCCGGCCCTGGCCGAGGCCGCCGCGGTGGCCAGAAGCGCCCACAAGGCCGCTGAGCTCGGCCTGTACGGCCAATCGATCGCCGACCACAAAACGGCCTTACGCGAGGCCCTGAGTTGGACCAGCGCCCGGGGGGTCCGATGAGCACGCTAGCCGTCATCACCCTGGACGGAGTCCTGCGCGACGAGTCCACCGATGGCACCATCCCCGTCGGCCGCGCCCTCTACCACGGGCTGTCCGAGATCTACCGGCTGGCCGTCATCGCTGACTCGCCCCTGGACGACATGTGGCTGGGCATCAACGGCTACACCAAGCACCAGGTGCTGGTCGAGCGGCGGCCAGAAGACCCCAGCGACAACGCCATTCGACGGCTGCGCCAGATCGAACGGCTGCGCGGCATGGGCGCCACCGTGGACCTGCTGGTCGACCCAGACCCCGGCGTCGTCGCCGTCATCTCCCACATGGGTGTCGCCTGCCTCCACTACGTGGACGCCCCGTTCTCCCGGCCGGAATTTCGGCCCGACTACGACAAGCACGTCACCCCCTGGGACCAGATGGTTTCCGAGCTCGACCGCACCCGAGCCCTTCGGGCAGCGCACCGCCCCCTGGAGAATCCATGATCGACTTCAACGCCCTCCACAACATCAACCACGAGCAGCGCCTACGGGTCTCCCAGGGCATCGGGCAGCTGAAGAACCCCTACGCCGAGCGCCGCGCCGCCTACATCGACCGCAAGCGCGTCACCGCCAAGCCCGGCGCCAAGCCCGGCCGAACCCCCGAGGCCTCGCCCAAGCCGAAGAACGGCCCGCCGGCCGCGCCCGGAGACATCGACTCCCACACCCTGCCGGCCAGGTCGACGGCGGACCTGTCGAAGTACGACAGGCCGCAGCCCGCCCCGGCGCCGCACCTTGGAGCCCAGTTCACCAGCGCCCCCCGTAACGTCCGCCCTGACCAGCTCGTAGCCCGCGGCCCCGCAGCCTCTCCCGCAGCTCCCAGTAGGCCGGCCGCGCGCCCTGACAAGCTGGTGGCCTCTTCCTCCCACCGCGTTGGCAACGACGGCAACTCGTTCGTATCCGCGCGCCCCAGCGCATCGGCCCCGACGCCTAACCGCAGCTGGCAGGAGATCGCCGACCAGGGCCAGGCTCGCCTCCAGCAGACGATCAGCAACGCCCGACAGAGCATTCACGGGACTCCGCAGTCGCTGCAGGGCACCGCGGCCGGCGCGCACCTCAGCGGCTCCTACGACCGCCTGGCAGCCGCCCGTCAGCAGGCCATGGCGCAGATCAGCCGCCCGGCCGACTTCACCCAGAGGTCCACCACCCCCGCGTCCAAGGCCGGCCGCAACCCGTACGCGCCGACGCCCACCACCGCGGCACCCGCCGCGCGCAAGGCCGGCCCGAACCCCTACGGCGCCCCGGAATCGGCGACGCGCCGAAACCCGCTGGCGGCACACCCCGCATCGCGCGAAGCCGTTGGTATGCACGGACCGCTGACCGGACCGCAGTTCACCCCGACCCTGCGCGGCTCGGCGACACCGAAACCCCGGCCCGTCGCGACGCCTGCCGCCGCTGCGCCGCCCACCGTCGTCCGCGGGTCCGTGCTGCGTAATCCGTACGCCGCGCCGACCAGCTCGCCGGCCCCCACCTCTTCGCCCGCGGCTCCGAGCACCCTGGCCGCCATCGAGGCGCCCGCGGCGAAGCCTTCACTGACCGCCTCGGCCCCGGCGCCGGCCGCCGCGCCGGCTGCTAAGCCCGCACGCAAGCGGCGCACCAAGAAGCCGGCCGCCGCCGCCGCGACTGCAGCTGCCCCGGCGCAGCAGCCGACGCAGCTCGCCGACCTTTCCGACCGTTCCTCCATCGACCAGTGGAAGTCCGTCCGGAAGATCCCTGTGTCCAAGGACACCGCGGCGGCCGTGCGCAAGGTCTCGGAGAAGTTCGCCAATCACCCGGATCTCATCAGCGCCGAGTACAACGGCACGGACGTACACGGCCGGGAAACGGTCAAGTGGAACCTCTCCAGGCCCGCCACTGCTGACGACGAGATGCGCGTCCTCGGACAGACCTTGCATGGTCCCGTACTGCCCCCCAGGGACAAGGACTCCGAGGTGTGGCGGAACCTCCGCGGGCGTGGCCGCAAGTGGGGCGACGACGGCAAGAATGTCGACACCCTTACTGACACGGAGCTGAAGAAGCACCGGGCCTACATCAACAAGATCAAGCCGGGCAACGACCCGGACAGCATGAAGCGGCTTTTCTAGTGCTGACCCTCTACTTCGGTGGGTCGGAGATCCCAGGCTGGCGCAAGCTCCTCGCCGAGCAGGACGTGACCGACGTTGGCTTGTCCTTCGTCGGTCTGTCCCGCCGGACGAAATTCGCCCGGCCATGGCTCATCAGCGACAAATACCCAGACGGACAACGCGTCTTCCTGGACTCCGGCGCCTACACCGTCAACAGCAAACCGGATTCCTACAGCCGCGAGGACATCGAGACCCTGTCGGACCGCTATCAGGCTTTCGTCCTGGCGAACCTGGACAGGGTCGAGATGGTCTCCGAGTTGGACGCCCGCGCCATGGGACCGGACTGGATCGAGCGCCAGCGATCGGACTTCTACGGCGACCTGGGGGAGAAATTCCTCCCGATCTGGGACGCAGCCGCCGGCCTGCCCGAGCTGGAGCGCCTGGCGGACTCTTACGGCCGCGTCGGGGTGCCGCAGACGTCGATCTCCGGCCGAGACATCGCCGGCGTCCTCAACCGGATCGCCCGCCGCGGGGTTCGTCTGCACGGCATCGCAATGACCAAGCCGGACCTCATGGAGTCGATCGCCTGGGACTCGGTCGCATCCACCAGCTGGCTGTCGCCGGCCCAGTACGGCGACTCCCAGATCTGGACCGGCCACACGTTGAAGCGCTACCCCAAGGCCTACAAGGCGCAGGGCCGCAAGCGTCACCGCGCGCACCTGGACCGTGAGGGATTCGACACGGACCTGTTCGAGGGCGACGACTCCACCGAGGTCCTGAAGGTCGCCGTCTGGTCGTGGCGCCAGCTGGTCGGACATCTCAACTCGCGAAAGAAAACACTTACTATGTCGCCTGAACCGGTCACGGACGTAAATGGGGAAACCACCCCTGCCGTAGTTGGGATGGACACCCCAGAAGCTCGGACCAAAACCACAACTGCGGTCGCCCGCGACGAGAGCGAACGCGAGCTCCTCCCGGGCCTCTCGCTCCGCCAGGTTTCACGCTCTGAGCTGGGAGAAAACGGCGAGCAGATCAGCCGCACCGACAACCTGCCGAGCATCGCCGGCACGTCCCTACGCCAGTGCAATAGTTGCTATATCGCCTCCCACTGCAAGGCATTTCGCCCTGACGCCGGCTGCGCCTATGAGGTGCCCATCACGTTGCGGACGCGCGAGCAGATCGACGCCGCCGACGACGCAATCCGAGCCATCAGATTCCAGCGAATCGCGTTCATGCACATGGTCGAGCAGATGGAAGGCGGATACGCCGACCCGAACCTGACTAAGGAGCTGGACGGATGGGACCGCAGCATCGCCAAGCACCGCGAGTCGGAATCGGAAACGCTGTCCATCTCGGTCAAGGCCTCGTCCCGAGCTCAGGCCCAGTCCGGAATGATCGCCAGACTGTTCGGCAAAGACGCGTCGGAATCGGCTCGGGCACTGGCGGCCCCGGTGCAGTCGGACCACGTCTTCGCTGACGCCGGCATTGTTGAGGCCGAGGTGATCGGAGACTGACCGGACCGTCCGGCAGCCTGCTACCGTTGATGCCGCGGTGGTACGGAATTCCCTTCGGTGCCGCCCGTGGTGGATAAACGCGAAGGCCCCCCAGCGCAAGCCGGGGGGCCTTCGTCATGACCGGATCAGGTGTAGGCAGAGTTCGCCGCTTCCGCAGCGCTGCGGACCGCTTCGCGCGGGTCGTCGAACAGCCGGACGTCTTCATCCTGGTATTCCGGGTTGCGCACCTGCACCGTGTACTTGCCGTTGGGGCCGAACTCCAGCAGCCTGGTCGTCATCTCGTTCGTCTCGGCATCGTAGTAAGGCACGGTCCGCGACTCGGTCTCGAACCGCAGAGTCACCCAGACCAGTGGCAACGCGTCGTACACAGGGATCCGGTAGGTGTCGTACCGCTTGCTGAACTCCGACTTGATCGGCGAGTGCCTGACCGCCCAGACCAGCGCAGCGAACCCGCGCAGATCGCCTACCTCCTCGGCAAACAGCCTGTCGTCGGCCTCGTTGTGCTTGCGAACCTCGGCCACGATCTCGGCCAGGTCACCAGTCACGCTGGTCGTCACCGTGGGCATGAACCACGAAACCGGCCGAACGTCGAACACACGCTCTGTCGGCTGGTGCTGGATGATGTGCGCAAACCTGACGCGATCCTCTCCAGCCAAGCGGACCACGTCCCAGCTAACCGGGTCGCCGGAACGGAGATGTCCCCAGGCGACGAGCTCATACGTCACGCCGTCGAGCTCGACCGTCTGCCGGCCAGGTCCCGACATACCCTCGGGGATCAGTTCAGTGATCAACATCGCAAACTCCTCGCGCGGTGCGAACGGAATCGGCCGAGCGGCCGTGGCCGGGAACGGATCAGATTACTCCGCGCCGCTCCCCACCATGGCTACTCGGAGACGAGACCGCGCTGCAGGTTGCGGAGAATCAGAACGATCTCAGCCGCGGTTTCCGTCTGGCCGCCCGTGTCCCACTCCTTGACGAGCATCTCCAGGTTGCGCACGGTGTCCAGGATGCCGCGCAGCTTGTCCAGGTCCTCCAGCTTGACCTTCGCGTGAGTGATGATGTCGTCGTCGTAGGGGCTCAGCTCGCGCAGCTTGACCCCGTAGACGGACAGGCTGTTGCGCGTGTCGTTGTAGTGCTGGCGGCTGGCGGCGGCCTTCGCCTCGTGCTCTGAGAGGGCGGCCCGGCTGCGCTCGTCGCGTGCGGCGGTCTCGGCCTTCAGCACGTCATACAGGCCCGTGATTAGCTGCGTACGGGCCACGACATCGAGCCACAGACCGTCCCCGAGGTCAGCCGTGGTGGCGTGCTCGAAGTCCTCCATGGAGACCTCGGCGGCGCGCTTGCGGTTCTCCGGCGTGTCGACGATCAGCCGCACCACGGGGTAGCCGGACAGGGCGACGCCGTAGCGGGACCGCGGCCGAACATCGCTCGTCTGGCGGAAAACACCGCCGACGGGGGAGTTAGCGCGCGAGCACTGCTCGTAGATGGAGCTCGTCGACACGAACATGATCGGTTCAGCGTGTCCACCAGTGCGCTGGTGTGCGTAGACGGAGCCAAGTACGATCTCGGAGCGCTTCATGATCGGATTCCCTTCGGTGGTGCGTAGCGGAGCTGGCCGAGCGGCCTTGCCCGCCGGCGGGTCGGACCAAATCGGCCCGCCGGCGAACAGGACCACTGGGACAACTAGGCGTTCAGAGCCTGGACCTTCTCCCAGACCCCAAACGCGTATCCCGCGCCGTACCTATGCGCTTCGATCGACGCCATCTCGAAGGATCCGGCGCCCTGGTCAATCTTGGTGTGCAGATCAACCGCGAGTTCGGCCAGCGCGGCGAGCCGCTCCAAGTCGTCCATGTAGGCCCTTCCTGACATGGTCCCGCCAACGCGCTCGGGGAAGACGGTGACGCCCATCGCGTTGAGCCGCCCGCGAATGCCGTTGAACCGTTCAGCCACTTCCGCGGCCTTCTTCTCGGACTGCTCGCGGGCAAGCCTCGCCCGCTCCTCCTCGGCCTCCTTGGCGGCCATAACCTCCGTGTACGGGCCGAGGATCTTGGCCAGGGTCGTCACGATCACGAATTCCAGACCGTCAGCCGGCTCGGAATTCGTGGCGGCCAGAAAGTCGTCAAGGGTCAGCTTGGCCGCGGCCTCGCGCAGCTCGGGGGTGTCGCTCGCCAGCTTCACCGCGGCGAATCCCGAGGCCTGCGCGTAGTTCCAGCGGGTCGGCCGCTTGTCGCGGGAGGTCTCGAAGCACGCTCGAACGGTGCGGTCCCAGCTCCGGTCAACGTTGACCACCAGCTGGTCGAGATTGATCACGCGTACCAGGTCGGTGCTGTAGCGATTGTTCAGGGCGTAGAACTCGCCAGGCTTGATGCCGGACTTCTTCACGGGGGTTCCCTTCAGTGCGAACAGACTCGGCCGAGTGGCCTTGCCCGCAGGCGGACCGGACCAAATCGGCCCGCCTACGGTGAGGGTTACTCGGACTGCTGGGCGTTCAAGGTGTTGACGCGGTTCCAGAGGTCGAATGCCAGCTCAGATTCGCGGCCCTCAAGGGGGATCTGCTGGTCCGCGCACGACTGGATCTCGCGGTGGACCCGGAGCGCGATTTCGGCCAGGGTGACGAGCTTCTCCAGGTCCTTCACGCGGATGGCTCCGGCCGTGATCAGCCACGGGCCGTCGGCCGTCTTGCCGCGCAAGGCGTCGACCATGATGTCCATGGCGTTCACCCGCTGGCGGATGCCGTCGAACTTCTCCCAGTCCGCGCGGGTCTGGGCCAGCGCCGCACGCTGCTCGGCCTCGGAAATCTGCTGGTCTACGGTGGTCTGTTCCATGATCGGTTCCTCTCGTATTTTCAGGGTGGTTATGCCTGAGCCAGCGCCGCGAGCTGATCCCATTCGGCGCGGTCGGCAAGGATGAGCGTTTCCAACTCGCCGTTCTCCAGGTACGGAAGATGGGGAAGCAGGAGAGACCGGCGGGAAAGGTCGCGCATGAGAACGCTTGCGGCCCATTCCTCTCCGCGTTCGCAAAGAATCCGCTTGGACTTGGCGACTGCGTCAGGGTCAACGAAGCGGCTGCGCTGTGACTCGGCGAATCCCTGCGCGGCGAGGCTTGCCAACTGATCAGGGGTGAGACAGGTACGCATAACAGCTCCCTTCAGGCGTCAGGGTCGGACCAGAAGTCCAGCAATGCGGGGCTGAGCTCGTAGGAGCAGGTCTTCCCGTCCGTGGCGTTCTGGTGTGCTCTGGGGTAGCCGTCGTCCTTGAGGTTGAAAAAGCAGGCGGGGCACAGGATGGGGAGCGTGGGAAATTCACCGTCGGTCATGTCGTCCCCTCAGGCGGTACGGCGGTAGGTGGAGCGGGTGACCTGGGCGCGCGGCTCGTAGGGGCAGCCGTCGTTGATGTAGTCCTCCCAGCCCGCGATGTGGTTGGACGTGGCGCGAATGCGGGTCCGCAGGATTCCGCGGGTGAAGCCGTCGGCCGCCTCCGTCAGCTCGGTCTCAAGGCCCTGAAGGTCGGCCAGCCGGTCGGCGCGCAGGGTGAGTGCCATCTGAAGGCGCACCCGGTAGTCGGTGCTGGCGAGAAGGTTGCGGGCCATGTGGTGGCTCCTTGTCGGTTGTTCTTGGTGGATGTGAATACCGTAGCACCGACAAGGAATGCAGCGCAATACATTCCTCAAAAAAGACTGTGAGCAGCAAAAAGCCCCCGATCCCATAGGGGGAACGGGGGCCTAAAGGGCGCCGGTCAGGTCGAGATCATCGCCCCGTCCGCAAACGCCTCCTCACGCTCCAGGAACTCCGCCCAGGGCATGACCTCCACCCGTCGGATACTCAGGTCTCTGACCCCCTGGGCGCGCTGGAGAGCCCTTCGAGCGCTCGACAGGGCCGCCTCGGCGTCCCAGCCCTCATGGGTCGCGATCATCAGCCGAGCCGACATCAGGCCGTTCTCCAGGATGCCCAGAGCGGGGAGCGTGTCCGGCCGGTGCTCGTTCAGGTAGTCCAGCATGGTGTCTATCTCGCGCTCGCTGGGGACGTTTCCCCAGTCGACCTGGACCGACCATTGCTTCTCGGCCATCGCGTCACCTCGTCGTCGTTATTGCACGGGGAAGCCCCGCCCTCAGTATTGAGGACGGGGCGGGGGATGTCACTTTTAGCGGTTCTTCCACACGAACCCAGCCCTGCGCAGGTAGGGAAGTGTGTTGTCCAGGTTCCGACCTGATGAAGACGACGACGGGAGCGTAGTGATCAGCCGGCGCCGTTCACCGCCGTCGGGGTTGGTCGTCACCTTGTAGACCTTGGGGTGTCGGACGCCTTTGGTGACCACCTCGAACCCTTGGTCTGTAAGGGCCTTGGTGAGCTCGGTCATGTCGTGCTTGCTCATGGGGCGGGGGTTCCCTTCGGTACTGCTGTGGTGTGTGCTCAGTATGGCAGCGTGAGGAATGAAACACAATATATTCCTTAAAAGCACCTTTGAACAGCGAAAAGCCCCGCATCCTAATTGGGATACGGGGCGCAATCCGCCAAACACAGTTGGGATGCGAGGCACAATCCGCCAACGGACCAAAATCGGCCCGACCATGATCAGAGATGATCGGACTTCACCCGGACACCTCGGCGAACTGGTCGGCGAACTCCGGCCAGATTCGGATCGCGGTTTCGCGACCCCACGCGAAGCACATTTCGATCATGTCCTCGTCGGTGTTGTCGCGCCAGAGCCACGACGCGTGATGTCCATATTCGTGGAGCTGCTCGCGGATGTACTTCTCCGCCGACGTCTTCGACAGGGGTTTCGTGACGTCGAGCTCGTCGAAGGGGCCGGCGTCGTTGTTTTCGTGAGCGTACTTCGCGAGGATGTTGACCAAGTCGTACAGCCCGTAGCGGTGCTCGATGTACACCCGGCCGAAGATCTCACCAGTGTTCCGGTACTTGCGCCACGAGATCGCCATGTCAGCCGTTCCCGTTGTTGCACAGGCGCATCAAGGCCCGGTTATCGGCCTTGCGCTGCTCCTGCTGCTGTTCGAGGTCGTCGGCAATCGCGGTCAGCTCGGCAATGTACTGGCGCAGCTCGGACAGCGGCAGCCGCACGCCGATCTCCGCGCGCATGTCCGGCGCCCAGATTCCAGAGGTCCGGGATTCGGCGAAGAGGGTTGCGGAGTCGCCCTCGTTGTTGGCCCTCATCGAGTTAGTCATAGCGCCGTCGGATCCCCAGGAGGGGACGGCCGTACGCTGCTCGTAGATCTTAGTGAAAGCGCCGTTCGCGACGTGGACCAGGTCTTTCTTGGACATGTCCCTGATGGTCATATCGGATCCCCTTCGGTGGTGCATGGTGGACTCGTCCAGGCGGACATCTCACCTACCGGACCGGATCGCCGGCCCGGTAGGTGAGGACCCGTCAGGCGGAGTGCTTGGCGATCAGCTCAACCAGCTCGGTGAGGAATTCGGGACTCTCGACGTTCAGAGAGACCACCGCGGATCGACCAGACCACAGGTCAATCTGTCCCTTGGAGCCGCGCCACGTGATGCGCTGGTTGGTGCCGTTGTCGTCGCTGTTCCTGGCGTAGCCGTCAGGCAGCATGGCGGCGATTGCCTGGGCCATGTTCTTCGTTTCGGCTCGCCGGCTGCGCGCCGCGTCGATCTGCTCGCGCGCCTGGCGCATGGCCTGGACGTATTCGGGAAGCAGGCGCCGGGTGATGTCGCCGGCGAGTGACTTACCGGTCCGGTGAGCGCTCAGGGTGAGATCGGGGGAGGTAACCGTACGGTCGTTGACCCTGTCGCCATAGGGCAAGTCGGTCAGGAACGTGACCTTGCCCTTCCGGTGCATCGCGCTGTCCTGGTGGAGCACGAGGCGGAACGCTCCGTTTACAAGACTGATCTTGCTGTGGCCGTCAAAGGGCACGGGGTACAGCTCGACCGTGAAGTCTTTCAGGTGCTCGGCGATGTCGTGGGCGAGCTGCAGCATGGCCGCCTGATCCTGGTACCAACTCATGTCGGATTCCCTTCGGTGGTGCGTGGTGGTGGCGTGGGTGGATCCACGCGAGGACCGGCGAGCAGCTGCCCGCTTGTCCCCGGACAGACCCACTAGGCCGACCGCATCACAGCCCAGGTAGCAAGGTCGTTTCCCTGAATGACCCAGCGGCCGGTCACTTCGTACACCCACCCCTTGCCGTCGACCCAATGCCCTTCGGACAGGAACGACATGGGCACGAATCCGTCCGCCTTGACTTCGTCCAGGTTCTCGACGGTGCCGTTCCAGGCGTAGACCGTCCCCCTGTTCTGGTAGATCCGCGGCTCAGGGGAGAGACGTACGCGCATCCCGTATGTCAAGACGACGTCCCCGGCCTGCAGTTCGGGCGTGGAAAGCGTCAGCGGCTTGTTCACGATCGGATTCCCTTCAGTGGTGCGTGGTGGATCGTCCAGGCGGACGCCCCGCCCGGCCGCGCCGGATCGCCGGCGCGGTGAGCGGAGGACCCGTCAGGCAGATCAGCAGGAGACGCCGTCTCGCTTGCACTCGGCGAAATAGGCGATTGGGGCGCCCCCGTGTTCGTCTCCGTCGCGCAGCCGAACCACGTTGCCGTTAGCGAAAACCTGGCGGCAGTACTCCGCGGTGATCCCCTGTGCGTGGTGGGGGGCGAGCAGGAGAAATTCGGCGCGGGCGTGGTCCAGCTTCTCGAAGGTACGGCCGCCGAGCTTGCCGCCCCCGGACTCGCCGGGCCTGATGACGTGGTAGTGGATCATGATTCGATTCCCTTCGGTGGTGCTGCGTGGCGCTGCCGTTTCCGGCGTGGCATCAGCTAACCACAGCTGGGGAATGTATTGCAACTCATTCCTCAAAAAAGGCTGTGACCTGGCCTTATGTGAGAGATCTAGAGAGTTTTAAGGAATGACTTGCGGTGTATTCCTCAACTGTGGTTAGCTGTGCACACCACCAAGAACAACGCACCGCAGGGAGCACCACATGCGCCGCATGATCATTACGGGAACGATCGTTCACGCCGTCGCCGCGGAGGTTGAGGCGCTCACGGAGGGAGGAATCGGCAACGTCATTCAGGGGGCCGACCTGCGCACCGGTCGGGGTAGCCGCTGGCTGATCCCGGGTAGCTGGCAGGTCGTTTTCACCGGCGCCCGCGCCACCCGCCAGACCTGCGCTTACCTCCTCGGTATGTACGAGCAGCTTGGCATGCGGGAGGAGGCCGAGATGAACCCGCTTGTCGTGGACGCTTACCGCATTCTCGGCTGGTACGGCATGCTGCACGGCTCCAAGCACTTCGAGAACGGCATGGCCGAGGCCGAGAGCTACAGCCGCAACTACGGCCGCACTTCGGCCGCCGCCTGATCACCCCCCACACCAAGCGCTCGGAGCCTCATATGCGAATCAAGAACGCCCCTGTCACGGACATTTCCCCGGCCGACCAGCTGCGCGAGCACATCACCAAGGCGGCGCGCAGCCTCACCTACAACGCGTGTGGCGCGTACCGGCAGGCCGCCAAGTACCACCACCCGGATTTCACCCAGGGCGGCGACGCAATGCTGTGGGTGCTCTACAACGGCGAGGCGCACGCCTTCCGCGTCGGCCTTGCCGCACTGCTCGGCCTGGGGGAGTCGTCGCCAACCGTGGGTTACGACAGGGCTGACGAGATGCTCGCCAAGTGCAAGACGGTCACCTGCGACCACTGATCACCCCACCAGAGAGCCCCAACACCATGCATGGCGTTGGGGCTCTCTGCTGCTCAGAGGCATTTTTAAGGAATGTGTTGCACTAGATTCCTTGGACGTGCTACGGTCTTCACATCCACCAAGAACAACCACAAGGGAGCACGAAAATGGCGAACACTCTCGACAACGTCCGCGGCCTCTCCGCCCTGATGATCACCAGCCTCCGGAATCTCGCAGTCGCCGGCGGCAGCGTGGCCGCCTTCCTGGACGACATGCGCAGGGCTGGCGTTAACGCCAACTCGGTGCAGGCTCTCAAGCGGCGCGGTCTGGTCGAGAAGAACACCCCGACCGACCGCAGCAACTGGGCCTATGTGATCACCGACCTTGGGCGGGCGGCCCTCGCTGAGATCGACGGCCAGCAGCCCGAGCCGGTCAAGCCTGAGCCCAAGCCCGAGCCCGTCAAGGCCGCCGCCGCACCGGCCAAGAAGTCCACCACCGCGAAGAACGGCAAGAAGAAGACCGGCAAGAAGAAGTCCGGTCGGTTCAGTCTCACCCCGGAGGAGCGCGCCAAGCGCATGCAGGAAGCCCACGAGGCACTGACGGCCGCGGTAGAGACCCTGACCACCGCGGAGGGTTGGGCCGAGATGCTCCGATTCCGGGCGTCCCTGCGTAAGTACAGCCTGAACAACACGCTTTTTCTGCGGACCCAGATGCCCGAAGCAACCGACGTCCGCCCGCTTTCGGAGTGGAACAAGCTTGGACGAACGGTGATCAAGGGAAGCAAGTCTCTCAAGGTCTGGGCGCCCCGCACCAAGAAGGCCGACACCATGACCGTTACGGAGACCGACGCCGCGACCGGTCAGGAAACCGAGATCACCCTTATCTCCGGGTTCGACTCCACGCGGTTCTTCCTGGTCCCGGTGTTCGACATCTCCCAGACCGAGGGGGAGCCAGTGCCGACGGCCGCCGCGCCGATTCCCCAGGATCTGACCGGCGATGCTCCGGCGTGGCTGTGGGATGCGCTGGCCGCGCAGGTTGAGGCCCGCGGGTACACCTTGGAGCGTGGCGACGCCGGGAGCGCTGAGGCTTTCGTGAACTTCGCCGAACGGCGCGTTGTGGTCAAGGGCCACCAGGTCGACGCGCAGGCCGTGACGTCCCTCACGCATGAGCTGGCGCACATCATGTGCGAGCACAACACGCGAGGCATGAGCCGGGAGGCCCAGGAGGTTGAGGCCGAGTCGGTGTCGTTCGTGGTCGCCACTGTCGCGGGCATCGAATCGGCTCAGTACGCGGTCCCCTACGTGGCCGGCTGGGGGAAGGACGTCAAGGCCGTGAAGGACAGCGCCGCCCGCGTCCTTCAGGTCTCTAACGAGATCCTGTCGGCCCTCGGATTCGACGCCAAGAGCCCCACCGACCAGGACGCCGCCGCGCTGGCCGCATGACATCGGATCCGCCCCCGGGCGCGATGTCCGGGGGCGGATCGGACCACCACCACCACACACCACCGAAGGGAAATCGGATCATGAGCATGACCAAAGACGAGATGAACGAGCTTTTCGGCGATGACATCGACGTAATCACCCGGGCGGACCTGATCGCAGATGAGTTGCTCCGAGAAGTCCCGGCCGACCTGTTGGAGAACGCCGGGATTGTGATCCCGCTGGCCATGACGGCGGCCGTGTGGGCCGACTGCGTGGAGTGGACCGACGCCGACAACAACCGCAAGGGGACCGTACAGGACCAGGCCGGGCGCCTGTGGGACGTGGTCTGGATGACCCGCCTTGCCATCAACGCCGTCCGTCGTCGTGGTGGCAAGGCCCCGGTGGAGCTCTACCGGGTGCCGCGCGGTGGCCGCGGGAGGATGGCCCGCCGCGTCTCCCTGGTGGTCCACCTCGGCCCCGGGGACAAGGGGGAACCCGTTCTCACCCTCATGCAGCCCGGTGAGGACTGAGGCCCCCACAGCCCCACACAGAAACCCCCAACGCCTCATGTGGTGTTGGGGGTTTCTGCTGTTCAGGCTCATGTTGAGGAATATGTTTACGTATATTCCTCATCTGTGCTAGGCTCCACGTAATCCACCAAGAACGACCGCAAGGAGCCCCAAATGATCCGCACCGACGACCACCGACCGAGCGTCATCGACGCCACCGCCTACCACTTCATGGACGCGGTGGACTGCTGGGACGAAGAGCGTAAGGACTACTCCCACGAGTTCATCAAGTGGGAGCGTGAGACCTACCGGCCCAACGCCGAGACCAGCCGCGCGGCCACGAAGTGCGACATCTGCGGCTCGCGTATGCGCTACATCGCGGTTTTCCTCTACGCCCCTACCGGCAAGTGGATCACCATCGGCCAGGACTGCGCCGAGAAAATGGAGATCGCGGCCGAGGCCGCCGGGAAGATCCGTTTCCTTCAGGTCCAGTCGACCAACCGCCGCGAGCAGCTGCGCATAGAGGCCGAGCGGGCCGAGAAGCGGGCCGCGTTCCTGGCCCAGGGGGAGGAGAACGCGCGCCTGCTGGCCTTCCTGGACGAGTGGCAGGAATTCGACCGCATGTGCTCTCTGTGCAAGACCGAGGAGGAGCACGCGGAGCGCAACGCCGAAGCGCTGGAAGACGCCGAATTCGCCGCGGCCAACCACAACGCCGACGTTGACCCGCGACAGATCCCCGTCTCCACGTGCACGGGCTACTACCGCTTGGACTACGTGCGGGAAAACGGCCTCCCCGCGCGGGGGAGCCAGCGACAGCACCGCCTTTACCGCGTGCTGTCTGACTGGGCGGGCCGCTTCACTGACGACATGGTGCGCGCCTTCAACCGGTACGGCTACCTGACCCCTAAGCAGTCGGCCACCCTGGCGAAGATCGTCGACCAGGCCGACGAGCGCGCGGCCAAGCGCGCCCGTGAGCAGTCCGAGGCCTCCCCGGTCCCGGTGACTGACAAGCGCATCAAGATCGCGGGAACGGTTCTCAAGGCCGAATGGCGAGACAATAACTATGGGTACGGGCGCGGCGGTTCGGTGAAGATCACCGTCAAGGACGACCGCGGCTTTATGGTCTGGGGAACGTGCCCGTCCGCCCTCAGTGTCGACAAGGGCGACCGGCTGGAGTTCACGGCGGCCGTGGAAGTCTCCGAAGACGATCCGTGTTTTGGGTACTTCAAGCGCCCGACCAAGGCCGCGATGCTCCCGGCCGCCGACGTCGACCAGGCCGCGCCCGAGGCGCCCGCCGAGACCGCCCCGGCCGTCGAGTCCGAGCCCGAGACCGCGCCCGCCGACGTCGACCAGGCCGCGCCCGAGGCGCCCGCCGTCGAAGCGCCCGCCGCCCCGCCGGTGCCCGCCCAGCGACGCGCGCCGCGCCCGGCCGTACTGGTGGCCATCGCCCCGCGGCCCGACGTCGCCTCCATGACCACTGAAGCCCTTGAGGAAGAGTCGGGGGTCTTGGATTGCGAGGGCGACCGGTTCGCCCCGTCGGTCGCCGCCCGCCTCGCGCAGGTCCGCGCAGAGATCGACGTGCGTTGGGCGGCCGAGCTGGCCGAGATGATCGCCGCGACGTTGGCCAGCCTGCCTGACGCGGAGCTCTGGGAGCGCTTGGAGGCTGCGCCCGACGACTCTGCGCTCTGGGCCGAGGCCGAGCGCCGCACGCTGACCACTTCCTGACCGCCCTGCCAGCGAACCCCTGCAACGCGCATGGGGTGGGGGTTCGCTGCTGCTCACAGCCCTATCTGAGGAATGTGTTTACGTAGATTCCTTAGACGTGTTAGGCTCCACGTAGTCCACCAAGAACAACCGCAAGGGAGCACGAAAATGCGAACCATCGCCCGCAACTCCAAGAGGGTCGACGAGATCAAGGCCGCTTGCACCGTCGTGACGGGCTTCGTGTCTGGCTGCGACGAGAACGGCCGCCGTCTCGGCCAGCCCGTTACTTGGCAGGAACCGGTTTGGGAGATGCTCAAGCAGATCAAGGCCGCGCGTCTGATTGAGCATGTGGAGGGTAAGGCGTACACGATCGAGCTCAACGACAAGGCCGCTACTGTGATTGCCGTAACCGCCCCGGCCACCGTCGCCGCGGGAATGGATGGCATCACCTACACCAACGACGAGGGCACCACCGACAGCGCCGACGTGTGGAGTGTCCGGGTTGTGCTGGACGAACTCGGAGCCCCGGCCACGCTCGCCGACATCTACTGTGACGGCCTGGAGACCACGGTTTCCGCCGACGCTCTGAGCCCTGAGCCTTACGTGCGGGTGCCGTCGGCCGAGTACCTGGCTGAGCAGGCCGAGACTGAGCGCACGACTGAGGATGAGCGCCCCGAGGATGACGCGCGCCACAACTGGCTCACTGAATCCGCCGACAGCTTCACCCTGACCGCCGAGAACGGCCAGACCGAGACCGTTCGCGCGCTGTGTGCCTACCCTGACGGCAGCATCACCGTATTTGGTGCTGGCCGGGCCGAGACGGTGTCCGCGTGGCAGCTGGCCCCCGAGCTGTTCGCCGCCGAACGGTTCACCCTCACCGACGAAAACGGCGAAACCAAGCGTGTTCGCGTGATGTATGTGCACGGCGTCTATGCCGAGGTCAACGTGTCCACCCTGGAGGGCAAGATGCTGACGACGGTCTCAGCCTTCGACCTGTCGCGCGAAGTCGTGAAGACGACCAGGGGGCCGGAGACGCTCGGGGTTCCCGTGCCCAACACGCGCGTACTCGTGTACGCGCCCTTCAACACGATCACGGGCACCGTAAAGGCCGTGTCCTGGGGCAAGGGACGCGCCCGTGATGGCGTCGTGGCCGTGGTCGAGCGATCCACTTACGACCCCTCGCACGGCGTCACGCCGTTCGTTGTGGCGGTCTTCTGGCCGTCGGTGCCGGTCGACCCCGCCGGAGAAACGTACGTCACTCGCGACGTGCGCAGCTACCACGCCGATTGGAAGTCTGCCGCCCACGCCATGAGCGATGTTCAGGCCGAAGTCTTCCCGTGGGGTGACAAGGTGACCGAGCGGGAATCGGCGCCCGTCAAGGTGACCGGTCCCAACGTCCCCTCTGCTCAGACGTTCACTCTTGAGGGCAGCCGCTTTGCGCGCCGTGTCCTGTCCGTCGACCCGGTCACGCAGACGGCGATGGTCGAGGCGTTTTACGAGTACGCGGAGCCCTTCCAGGCGTCGGTGTGGCGTCTCAGCCCCACCGGTACCGCCCCCGCGCATGTCTGACCCCCTGCTGGCCGACAGCGCCCTCTGAGGCCCTTACAGGGCCGCCAGCAAACCCCCGTACCGCGCATGGTGCGGGGGTTTTCTGCTGCCCAGAGGCCAATTTGAGGAATATGTTGCTGTACATTCCTCATGCGTGCTAGGCTCCAAGTAGTCCACCAAGAACAACCGCAAGGGAGCACGAAAATGGGTTACCTCAGCCCCAACGCCAAGCGCATCAAGGACACGCTCGCCCAGTTCGGCATCAAGCGCTCCGAGATCAGCACCAAGACCCACTCTGTGCGTCGCCACTACGAAGACGGGCAGGGAAAGAAGCGGTCTTTCATGGAGCCCATGTACGTGGTCGGCCACCTGGGTTCCAGGGAGCACACGCAGCTTGTCGCCGACAACGCCGAGACCATCGCCGCCAATGATCTTCACGTCTGCGTGATCACCCACCAGTGCGGCCACATGATCACGGCGTGGATCACCACCGAGGGCTCGAAAGACGGCACGGTGGAGCGTAGGGCCATGACTAGCACCAATTGCCGAGAGTGCAAGGTAGCCGCCCTTGAGGAGTCGCCGGCGACTACCCCGGCCGAGATTGAGCAGGGGGAGGGGGAGGAGACCCCCGCCCCGGTCGACCGCCTCGCCGAGCTCGCCGAGATGGTCCCGGTTCTGGCTGCCACCGTCGCCCGGGTTAAGGCCGCGCAGGAATCGGCGCCGGTCGACGACGCCGCCGACGACATCTTGACCTGGTTTGAGGCCTACCTGACCCCGGCCACCGAGGAAGAGCGCCCTTACCCCACCGTGGGCGAGACGATCCACACGAAGGCGCCCGGGTTCACCGGCGGCAACGTGGCCGCGACGATTACGGGCGAGACCGTGGTCCCGGCTGACCCCACCGACAAGCACCCGCGCGCCGGGCGTATCTGGGTGATCACGTACTCCGACCACCGTTGCACGTGGTACGGCATCGTTCACGGCCGCGTCCCCGGCGCTCCCACCACCTACGACACCCCCGCCCCGGTCCGTTGGTTCACCGTAGAGCAGTACGCCATTGACGCCGCCGCGTCCCTGCTCTCTGACATCAAGCGCCAGCGCCACACCATCAGCGACGGCGGGCCTAAGACCCTCCTGTTCCTGCACGAGGAGGGCAACGGCCGCCTGTTCCGCGTGATCGGTCCCATGAGCACGGGCGTTGTGTGGCGGGAGACCGCGGGATGGTCCGCCATCGCTCAGCTTGGTTCGGGCCGCAAGCTGCTCAAGCAAGACGGCCAGCTGCGCCCGGACGCTCAGGGGTTCTCTTGCCTGGCCCGGCCCGAGCACGCCGCCGAGATGCTCGCCGAGTACTGGAGCCTCCCGGCCGACGCCGTTTCCTTCAGCTTCGCCGACGCCTGACCTTCTCGCCCCGGGCGTGACCACCACCGCGCCCGGGGCGCCACCCCCCATCACACAGCACCGAAGGGAAACCGCCCCATGGACATCACGACCGCCCCCGACGTTCTCTCCCTGGCAGTCCGCACCATGCACAGCTACTACCGCGAGACCCGCCCGTCTTACGCCGCCGTTGCCGTGACCGGCGTCTACCCCGGCGAGGCTGCCCACGCGCCCACCGCCGCGGGCCGTCTCCCCGGGTTCGTCGTGCCGGTGCTGGCCACCGACGAAAACGGCGAGACCTGCGCGCCCTCTGTGATCACTGAGGCTGCAAAGATCCTCGCCGCCCGTGTCTACAACATGAGCCGTCGTGACGTCGACGCCGCCAGCCTGGAAGCGTGGTTGTGTTTCGCCCCGCGAATCACGGTCCGAATGGTCACCCTCACCGACTGGTACGCGGCTTACGACATGCGGGCCGAGGTCATGTTTTACGTGCTGGCGTGCGGCCGATGTGAGATCAGCGCGCAGAGCGAAATCCGCAAGATCTACAACGGGTCGACTCACGGCCTGTTGGTGAGCATGAGCGCTCAGCCCGCCAGCCTGATCTAGCCACCGGCCGCCCGGCGTCACCACCACGGCGCCGGGCGCCGCTCCCCACCACCACACAGCACCGAAGGGAAATCAGCCATGATCGAGCTCCGCACCGCCGATGTCCACATCTACTACAGCACCACGAGCAAGCTCGCGCCCGCGCCCGTCTGGAACGTGACCCACGTGGCCGACCGCGCCGAGTTGCTCGAAGCACTGGCCGCCATGGGCGTTGCTGAGACCCGCGTCCGCCAGGCCGAGCGTGACCGGATGTATGGGGGCGAGAACACCGGCCGCTACGTCCTGGGCGCCCGGTATGAGAACGGCGCGCAGGTGACAAGCGAGATGTACCACCACCATGTCCAGTGGGCACCGGTCCAAGAACCGGCCACCATGATCACGCTCACTGTCACCATGACCAAGCGATACCAGGGACGCCGCGCCGCGGTGCACGGTCCGAACGGCTTTCACGCCGTGATCCACCAGACCGGCGGCACGCTGTGGAGCAACAACACCGTTACCGGCGGGACCTGGGCCGCGCGTAGCCGCCCCGGGATGCCCCACCTCCCGCAGCGATACAGCATCTCCGCGGCGGCCGAGGACGTTGCAGCCGCCCACGGTATGCCGCGCGGCGCCCTGGTCGTCAACATGCGGTATCCCCACCTGTAGCCAGCCCACAGAACCACCTGAGCCCCCCGGCCGTAGTGCCGGGGGGCTCCTTCGTGTTGCGGGCGAAAATCGGCGCCCTCGGGTATCGGCCATACGAGAGCACCGACCGCCAGGCAGCATGCGCGCACTACTGCCCGACGTACGCAGACAGGGCCACACGATCCCCGACCCTGGGGAACCGCCGCTTGTCTGTCTGCGCTGTGGGGGAGCGTATCAAGGCTGGGCATACCTGTCTGTACCTGTCCACAAAATCGGCCCGCTCGGTGGCTCTGAGAGCCCTACAGATACATAGGGATACAGCCACCCATTCCCCCGGGTAGCGTGGTCGGTGCGCCGTGGTCAGCGTGGGCGCCAGTGGGCGCCGGGCGCCGTGCGGCATGGTCTCAATAAATAGCGCGTCGTTACCGTGTATTTATCTGCGGTATTTTATTTTGTGATTGGTATTCATGGGCGCTTGCAGCACGCTTGCACATGCAAGCAGGGGTAAGACATGCAGGGCAGCGCATGAGTATGCAGTGGGTAGGCGATATGGTCATCATGTTCATTTCCGGGGCGTGGGGCCAGACGCGCGGCCGGCCCTATATAGCAGTGGCCTCAAAAAGTCAAGGGCGCTGGCGACAAGTGACAACAGGTGCGCCGCCTCGTCGCCGTGCGTGAGCGCCAATGCGTGCCGTCTGGCCCTCTGGGCGCCCCTGTATATGCGCAGGTCAGGGGGTCGGGCACATTGCGCCCCACAACTCTTAGTTCTCAGGCATTGGGGTATATGCGCAGGTCACAGGCTTGCGGGGGCACAAAATGGGCACGTTCCGCACGGCAAGAGGTATGTCTACCTTGTCCGTATTACACAGCGTGTCACAGTGTAACTTTGTGTGCATGTTGTAGGTTTCGTGCAACTTCCCCCAGGGGCTTGACAAATGGCGAGACCCCCCACCCTTAAATGATCTTGCCCGGAGGTCGCCGGCCTGGTAAATCAGGTAGCTGACAGGGATATTTACATAACAGTGGCCTAAGCCGCCATGCATGGACATTCAGTGTTCCCGGGCTCGCGAGCAAGGCTGCTAGCACTGCAGGTCAGACCATAAAAAATATGGGAAAAATGCTCGAAAAAGGCGCACAGTGGCCTGACGCAGCAAGTCACCGACGGGGGAGTCGACAAGCACGAAAATACGAGAAAAAACGTCCGAAAATGGGTGCCTGGGGCGCTGGGACACGGAATAATGGCCCCATGAGATCCACCGAGAACAACGATCCCCCCACCTACTCCAGCAACCCGTGCGCCGACGTCCCCGTCCTGCTCTACAACCCGCCGGCCTCCACGACGAGCTCCCGGGACCAGGTCGCCTACCGGCAGGTCGTCGAGTACCTGCGCGCCAACCCCGACGTGCTCGCAAGGCAGAGCGTCTACACGCAGCGGCTCGTGGCTGAGTACGGGATCGAGCAGGAGATCGACGACTCCACGAAGGCCTACGTCATCGTCTTCGGCGAGAGCAGTCCTGACTCCGACGAGTCGCTCAGGGACTACGTGATCGGCGTCGCCAGCTCCCGGCAGAAGGCCAAGGAGCGGCTCGGCGAGTACCTCCTGCGCGAGTACCCGGGCAAGACCATCGTGCAGACCGCGGACAAGGAGCAGGAGCTGCACGCCCAGCACCTCAAGGGCCGGCGTCCCATCGACGTCATCACCCTGTCGGCCGACGGCATGGCGGCCTTCGTCGGCTACAGCGCCTTCCACATCATCGGCTACGAGATGGACGGGGAGCTGCAGTGATCAGCACCGACACCCCCTGCCCTAACGGGGCCTGCCTGTACGAGAGGGCTCCTGAGCTCGGCGAGGCCCTCGGACACGACCGTCTGGGCCACACGATTCTCAACAAGCTGGTTCGCGAAAAGATCACGACGCTGCAGCGGCTGGCCAACCTCAGCAACGGCGAGCTGGTCGACCTGAAGCTGTTCGGACCCCACAATCTGGCGAGGATCCGTATCGCGATCGGCCACAGGACCTACCCGCCGGTCGAGGTCGTTGAGCAGGAGCCGAAGCACGCCGACTTCGTCAAGGACGACCGGCCCCGCCTCGCCACGTACTCTCTGGACCTCGTGCGGCGCATGGCCGAGGCGGGATCCTCTGACATCAGGGCCTGGGAGCAGGAGCCGGTCAATAGCGCCCTCCATACTGGCGAGCCAGGCAAGTCTTACGTGATCATGCAGACCGAGGGCTGGTGCGTTGGCCCTGAGATCTTGTCGCCGGTCGGTGTCGCGTCGTCGCCCGCGCGGCTGCGGGAGATGCTCTGGACGTACTTCTCCAAGAACTGGCCGGGCCTGGAAGTGCGGCAGATGGCTGACTGCTCTGTCGAACAGCTCGGTGAGCGCCACTTCGCCGAGCTGCTGCCGGACGACGCCGTCTACATGTCGGGTGACGGCATGGGTGCCTGCGTTGGTAGCACGCGCCTTGTCGTCGAGACCTTCGAGACGGACGGGGACCTGCTGTGAGCGACTTCGAGACGAGCGAGTGGGCGGGCATCTTCCCGATCGCGGACGCCCTGGTCAAGCACGGTTGGGACGTCACCATCACGGGCAACCGGTCCAAGTGCTACCTGCGCGGCGAGCGCGGGAACTGGGCGCTGGAGCTGGTTGACGACGTCCCGGTGGTAGAGGAACGGCTGGTCGACCTGGCCGGCGGCCGGTACATCAAGGCGACCGGCACCTACGACATGATCCGGCTAGCCGGCAAGGACTCCGACCGGCTGGCCCAGATCTGGGAGAAGAGGGTGAAGCTCGGGGCCGCGGTCGTCGAGACGGGTAGGGCCAAGGGGCCGTGGTCGGTCACCTACTTCCGACACCACAAAGTGGAGACCGAAGACGACTTCGCCACGCGCGCCGAGGCACTGGGGCGGCTGTGGGCCGGCCTGGACAGCGGGACCTTGACCCCTCGGTCAGTGATTGGCCCGGACGGCTCAGTCGAGCTGGCCGGCAACGAGCTGGACGCGGCGATCGAGGACTACACGAAGCGCCTGGACCTGGAGGCAGGCGAGTGAGCGAGACCACGGTTACCCGTTGCTTGAGCCTCAGCTGCCGAGCGGATGTGGCGCGCGAGCTCGCTGACTTGCTCGGCCACGACAACATCGGCCATCGGGCGACTAGCGGGCTGGTCGCCGGCGCCGGCGCACTGACCGTGGCCGAGGCGGCCAAGCTGACTGACAAAGAACTTAGCGACATCCGAAACTTCGGCGTAGCGGTGATCGCCCGGGTGCGTCAGCACATCCCGTCGCCGGCCGCGGCCCGTCAGGCAATCAAGGACGAGCTCGGCTTGGTCGTTGCCTTCTCCGCCGACAACCGGCAGTACTTCCTTCCCGGCCCGGGGCTGTGGGAGATCGACGAGGACGGCCGGTGCACGCCGCTGGTCCGCGGGGAGGAGGGGACGGCTCCCTCGGGCGATGTGTCCGCGGACTGGTGGGGCGAGGTCTCTGCCGTGGCGCGGGTCGTGGTGAAGAACGGTTGGGACGCGACCGTCGGTTGGAACTCCGTCTCTCAGTACTACTACCTGGCCGCCGAGCGGCCGGTTGGTGAGGACGGGTGGCTGCTGGAGATGGGCCGGCATGAGGGTAGGCCGCGCCTGGTCCTGGCTCGGCGGTCGTATCCGCTCTGGCAGCGGCTGCGTGATGCTGACCAGCTGATCGAGCTGTCGACCAAGACGCCGGCCGAGCTGGAGGCGGTCTGGCGCATGCTGGAGAACGGGGAGAGACTGTAGGAACAAAAGACCCCGAGCGAGTGGAATTCCACTCGCTCGGGGTCTCCCGCTTTTAAGACGGGGTCAGACGTCGTGCTCGCCGGCCTTCACGGAACGGGCGAAGCGGTGCCACTGCTCCCGGGTGAGGTCCAGCACAGGTCCGTGCGGGTCCGTGGAGTCCCGGAGGCCGACGGCGTCGGGAACGACCGCCACTTCGACGCAGTCTCCGCCGTTGGTGCTGCGCCGGCTCTTGCGCCAGAGGGCGCCAGCGTACTTGTGCATGTGGGTATCCTCGCTCTGTGAGACCCTCCCCGCCTTCATCGGGGAGGGTCTCCGCTTATCGGTCATCAGGCGTCGTACATGCCCGACTTCGCGGCGCGGATGAAGGCGCCCCAGGACGGGCGGCTGACGGCCAGGGCCGGCCCGCTCGGGTCCGTGGAGTCACGCACGCCGACGACGCCGGGGAGGTTGTCGGCCACTTCGACGCACTCGCCGCCGTTGCCGTTGCTGCGGCTGCTCTTGCGCCACTTCGCACCGGTCAGATCCATGGTCTTGCTCCTCACTGATGGGGTTGTGTACGGACGTGTGCGGTTAGACGGTCGTCAGCTCGTCAGCGTCTTCGATGTCGAACTCGCCGTCCTTGACGCCGCCGATGAAGGCCGTCCATTCGGCCTTGTTGAAGGCCAGCAGCCCCTCATTGCCGACGATGACGAGCCAGATCTGCGCGTCGGTTCCGCGCTTGTGAGGGGGGACGGACGGGTGGTCTCCCGGGACGACCTCAACAGTAACCTCGGCTTCTCTGGCAGACATGGTGCACACCTCCGTGTTGGTGATCGGTCGCCCATGACGCTACGGCCACGAGCGACTACGGACTATCCGTTCAAGGTAACAAGTTCGGATCGAACCGTTCCGGAAATCTCCCACATAGGTTCCGTTCCAAATAGATAGGCCCTCCCCGGATCCCGGGGAGGGCCTATCAACGAGCTGATCAGACGGTCGCCGGCTCCGCCTCGGGGTCGAACTCGCCGAGCTTCACCGAGCCGATGAATGCGGCCCACTCGCGCTTGTCGAACGACAGCGGGGCTGCCTCGGGGTTCTTGGAGTCGCGGACGAGGTAGACGATGGGCTCACCGGCCTTGTTCTCGGCCACCTCGGGGTCGTTGCCGGGAACGACCGCCACTTCGACGCAGTCCGCGCCGCCGTTGCCGCTGAGACTGCCCTTACGCCACTGCTTCGGTGCCATAGGTCACCTGCACCCTTCTGCTGGTAGTGCTACGAGTATTCCTCGGCCACCTGCGTGATCATGGCACGGGATTCGTCCGGGCCGAGAGCCCTGGCCACGAGGTGGTCGAAGAGACGATCATAGGAGGCCACGTCTGGCTTCTTCTCCAGGTAAATGGACCCCTGCTGGTATTCAACGTACACGATGGCGTCCCCGGTGGCTTCTGGGAAGCGGAGCAGGTGAAATCCGCCGTGCATGCCGGGGTAGGCGCCGGTCTTGTACGGAAGAACCTGAATGGTCACGTTGTTCAGTAGGGACTGCTGCACAAGGTGTTCGAGCTGTTCGCGCATGGTTTCGGGGCCGCCGACCAGCCGGCGCAGCGCGGCCTCGCCGATGACGACCCAGAGGCTGAGCGGTTCGGATTCGTGTAGGCGTTCCTGGCGCTTGAGTCGTACGGCCACCCGGCGGTCGATCTCCGAGGCGTCGGGGACTGGCAGCTCGGCGCTGATCAGGGCGCGCATGTAGCTTTCGGTCTGAAGTCGGCCGTCAAGCACTTCGGGGTGCCAGGAGCTGATCTCCGATGCTGCTTCCTCCAGGCCGACGTAGACGGAAAACCATGCTGGGATCGCTCGGCTGTACTGGTGCCACCATCCACGCTGGCGGGCCTCGCGGGCAAGCTTCAGCATGTCGTCGCGAGCGGGGCCGGCGACGCCGTAGATCTCCATGAGCATTGCGACTGTGGCCACGCTGACCGCGGCCGTTGCGTTCTCGAACTTCGTGACGGTGGCCGGCGCGCAGTCGAGCTGCTCGGCTACATCCTCGCGAGTCATCTTGGCTGCCGTACGTAGCCTGCGGAGTTCTCCAGCGAGCTGCCGCCGCCCGATGGTCGGGCTTGATCTACCACCCATACCGCACCCCTTCTGCACCCTTTGCCTGGATTTGGAACGTAAGTCACTCGAACCGTTCCGATCGAACGGCTTTACATGGGCGTGTCGAACCGTCACGATCGAGAGTAACGGGTCCTCCACCGCATGTTGGGCGTTCGCGCTCTCGCCTGGATGGGGCCTCCTTGGGCTGACCATTGAGCGAAATCGGGGCTGGCGAAAGGGTCGAAGTATGATGATCGGACTGCTTTCCGAGTACCAGGTTCCGGGCGGAACGCAGGCCCCCGGCCAGGCGCGCGACTGGGTGCGAGATCTGATCAGCAGCGAACACCCGTTACATGATGACCTCGTGCTGGCGGTCTCCGAGCTCGTTACCAACGCGGTTCGCCACACGCGTTCCGGAAACGGTGGGCAAGTCGCCGTCGGACTGGAGACCGGTCCGGACTACGTGCTCGTCGAAGTCCGCGACGACGGATCGGAGTCGTCGGCGCCGCAGGTGCTCGAAGTCGACGAGCTCGCCGAGAGCGGCCGAGGCATGAAGTTGCTGAGCGATCGGTCGGAGGCCTGGGGGGTTCGAGAAGAGGCCGGCGCCAAGGGCCGCACCGTCTGGTTCCTGTTCATGTACTGACCCACAAGACTCCGCCGGCCGGTTGGTGACCGTGAGCCCGAGGGATAGGCAGGTTGATTGGTCGGCGGACCCTCGGCGGTGCGCGGCGTGTGTCATCCCCATAACGTGCGCCTTTTCCGGTCGCTTCCCCTGACCGGCCACCGCCGAGGGTAACCAGGGTTCGTGGCTCTGGGATGAGCCGTTCCGGGTACGGGACTCCCCGGGGCCACGGCGTACGAAGAAAGGCCCCGTCTTTCGACGGGGCCTTTTGCCGCGCCTCGCGTGGCGCGGTAGCTCTGACACTGTCTAGGAAATCGATAAATTATCCGCATTTTCCCAGGTCACGGCGTCTTTGAGGAATGAGTTGCGCTGGATTCCTTAACGTGAGAGTATTGGTGCACGCCAGCAGGAACGGCGCACCACGCAACACCGAAGGGAAATCGGGATGAACGAGATCACTGAAGCCATTGTCGGCGATACCGACGCAGACGCCGCCTTGGCCCGTCTGAGGCTGCTCTACGCCGTCGAGAGGGAGATCCACTGCCCCTACATCGGCACCCTCCTGGACGCCGACAAGGCCGTCCTTGTCGAGTACGTCGACCTCCCCGAGCGGCGCGGATCCGCGGTGATGGACAGCCGGGCCTGGGACGCCATGGCCCAGATCATCAACGCCCAGTTCACGCTGAGCGGCATCGTCTACACCGTCCACGACGGCCGCGAGCTGTTCGGGAGCCAGAAGTGATCACCGACGACAAGGGCCGCCCCGTCCAGGTCGACGGCCTGCCCAAGCCCGGGTGTCGCATCGTGTGGAAGAACACCCCGCGGGGCCGGCGGGAAGGACTGGTCGGCAAGGCGCCGGTCTTCTTCATCGCCCCGGCCGGAAGCGCCCCGGGAAACCTCATGCGGGCCGATCTCCCCGGGTTGACCGGCACCAAGTGGCGACATGCTGACGTGGCTGCCCTGGAGGAGCTCGCCGAAACCATCCTCACCGACTGCGCCGCCACCATCGGCGCCACCTTGTCCCCGCCGGCCCCCGAGCCCGGGGCCGAGCCTGCTGGCGAGCTTGTGCACGCGGCTGGCGAAGTGATCCACGCGCGGCCGGTCGACAAGATGGCCGACAATCGGGCCGTAGTGACGTTCTGCTACAGCGAGTGTCGTCACTGCCCCGAGCGGTCGGAGGCGTCGGAGGAAGAGCAGGTCGCCTACACCTGGCAGACCGACCACGAAGAGGCAACCGGCCACCGCAACTACTGGGTCTACTCTGCCCAGCGCGGCACCGCGAGGATCTTCCGCATCTGACCAGGAACGAGGAAGGCCCCGCACCAGCTTGGTGCGGGGCCTTCCTGCTGCCAGGGGTCAGAGAACCTCGGTCACCTCGGCAGCGAGCCGGTCCGCGGAGGAGTTGGTGGAGAGGAAATCCTGGCGGTCGTAGGAGAGCTGGGCGCCGACCATCGTGAACGATCCGATCTTCGGTTCCTTACCGCCGGTGACCTTGTAGGTGACGGTGTACTGCTGGTCACCCAGGGCCGGCCCGCGGTAGGACGGCACCACTCGAAAGGTGATGAGGCAGCCGGCCGAGCTGAAACAGGACTGCTTCAGGGTCTTAACCGAGAGCTGGAAGTCGCCAGGGCGAGGCTTGCGCGGCTCGCCCTCGGCTTCGGCCGCCTGGGGCTGGGTGGACTTGTGGGTCGGCACGGCGGCCTTGCTGGCCCGCGGGAGGGTCGTGCGCTCGGAGGGAGCCGCCGCGGTGGATCCGCTCACGCTGCCGATGATGAATCCGCCGAAGCAGCCGGACAGGAGCGTTCCAGAGGCGACGAGGACGACGGTCAAGCCGCTGAATCCCGGGCGGGACGGAACCGGTGCAGGCGGGTAGCCGTAGCCGGGCGTGTAGTGGGATCCGGTGTGATGCGTCACGGGTACTCCGCTGTTCTTGGTGGATGTTATGTGCATCTTATAGGTGTTAGTGGCTGGCCATACCTGTCTATGGACACCATTCCGGTATTCGTGAGCAGGTTTCCCCGTGGCTCCGGCGCGATCTTCCAGCTAGAATCGCCGCATGGGAACGGTACGAGTGGCGCAGCAGCCTTACGAGCGGGGCACGGTGTTCTGCACCGCGCAGAAGTGCGCCGCGGTGGCCGGCGAACCGTGCCGTGAGCCGCGTGGACGCGGTCAAGGCGGTTTCAGGTTTCGGTACAAGATGCACAACGCCCGGCGTATAGCCATGGGGTTGGAGCCGTACCCAGAGGAGAAGCCAAAGACGCCCCAGAAGCGGCACAGGAAGGCGCAGCGGCGCCGGTAGATCCCGAGACGTAGGCAAGGCCCCCGCCGAGTGGTGGGGGCCTTGTCATGTCTGTCGGACGGCCGCGTGCGGGGGCCGGCCCGATGCGCTCGGGCGCCGCGGTCGCTCGCGAGGCTGCCCCGATCTTGCAGCTGGCAACAGCTGTACATACCTGGCCATACCTGGTAACTTCGGCCGCGTCGAACAACTTTGGGGAGTGGGCACCCTCTGAAACATGCCCCTGCGCAGTCCCTGCCCCTCGTACGAGGCTCGGTGGATGGCAGTCCCGCCAGCGGAGGAAAAGGCGGAATGAGTAACCTCCCACCGGCTTGGCCACCGGGTGTAGAGAGAGCCCCCGAGAGGGGGTAAACGGTCTTACTGAATGTGTAGGCAGCCAGAGGTTGGCTCCCTAGCTTCAGTACTCGGGTGCGACCGCCGTTTCGGTAGAGCTCGGCCCGGGGCTGGGGTGAACGCCGCGAGGCCGGGAGCGCACGCTAAGACAGGCTCACTCTGGGGCTGGCAGTCCAGTCGTACTACGGATGACGACCCATCGAGATGGGGCCGGGTACTAGATCTGCACAACATCTCGCCCTGGGACCGGTGGTAATGCCCGGTCCGGCACGAGTGACCAACCAAGCGACCGCGAAGCGGCGTACGGAGAGTTCCGTGTCTCCCCTCACCTCGTGTAGACCGCCTTTTTTGGCCCAGGTCTGCGCGAGGGGAGGGGAGATCCCCGCCCTGCGCTTCCCGGCTCTCGGCCCCGGAGAGTGGGGAAGATCAAATACAAGGTCAACGACAAAAGACGATCAAAAAACAAGATCAAAATCAGGGTGCGCGGAGGCTCGAAGTAAAAAGTTTGACCAGGTCAACGGCAAAAAGTTAAAAACAGATGAAATATGTCCAGAACGGACAGTCGTGATCTGGTAAGCCTCGCATAACTGGCTGTAGAGTCCTTCCAGCTCACCGAGCGCCGCTTGTCGATGTTGCGGGCGCACTCCCTGGGTGTGAGTCACCAGCTACCAACCGATCAGGGGGAGGAACCCTTCTTCAAGCCCTGTCGAGGCTGGTCAGGAAGAAGGGGAGTCTCCCGGGGTGGTATCCGGGGGACTCCCCTCTCTTAACGTCCGGTCAGCGGACAGATCACAAGTACTTGTCGGGCAGATCCCCGTTGGCGTAGGCGGCCACAAACTTCATCTGCACCTCGTGCGACGGGTAGCCCTTATCGCTGACCTCCAAGCCGGCCTCCTTGGCCCAGGCCCGTACCCGCTGAGAATCCGCCCAGACGGGTCCACGCATCCCCGACCGACGCGGGCGACGCAGCACAGCCTGACGGCGGGCCGTCTTCATCCACGGCTCCATGAACTCCCAGAACTCCTTGCGGTGCTCCTCTGACACGTCGATCTCGTACGCGAAGCCCGACACCGCGAAGTTGATCGTGTCGACCGCCTCGCTCCCGTCGAAATCGTCGACGAGCTGTTCCCGAAGTTCTTTTGCCATGTCAGCTCCAAATACCCCTTATGCGCACAGGTGCGTCGCGAGCCGAAGAGTATCAACGCTCTGATCAGGTCAGAAGGGTTCGTAACGACCAATTGCATATAGTTGGTAGGCAACGACAAGATCATGATCTACCCTCTACGGGCCAGCCGTAAACGAGCCGTCGGCCCGCCCGCATCCCATCGAGCCGGCCGGCGGCGAGCTACTCGTCGACCGCCTGGAGCCTCTCGACCGCACCGGCCCGGACCGACGACCCGACCCCGACTTCGGTCTCCAGCAGCCCTTCGTCACGCAACTTCGTAATCGCCTTGCGTATCGTCTGGCGGGCGACCTCGAACTCCTGAGCCAGCTGCAGCTCGACGATGAGCGTGTCCGGCCCATACTCGCCCGTGCGGATCCGCTCGCGCAGTATCCCCGCGATCTGCTTCCACTTCGGCTTCGTCGCCGAAAATTCGACCATGTAGCTGACCCTAGGCAGGGGGTCTCTACCAGGCCTGATGCGATACAGCAATAGCTGGCCATAGACAGGTATTGCCACCTCCAAATATCCTGGGATCATGCAGATGACCCATATCCGCAACGGCATGCTCGCCACCGAGCTGCCCGACGTTGCCTGGCGAAAGAGCAGCCGTTCCCACGGCAACAGCAACTGTGTCGCCCTCGCCCCGCTGGCCGGGGGAGTGGTCGGCATGCTGGACACCAAGCACCCGACCGGCCACGTCCTGGTGTTCACCCCGGACGACATCGGCGCCTGGACGGCCGACATCAAGGCCGGCGCCCTGGACCACCTGATTTAAGAACCACCACCACGCACCACCGAAGGGAACCCCGTGCACAACAGCCCTGAAGGAGCGACCGCAACGGCCCCCACCACCGACTGGGTATGGCGGGCCTACCTCACCAAGCCTGCCTGGAAGATCGGCACCCAGAGCCTGCCGGCCCCCGAACCCTGGTACGACGACCTCGCCGACGCCCAGGCCTGGGTCGAGCGTGAGGCAGCCATCTACACCCGCAACGGCAACCGCTGGCGCATCACTGGCATGGTCGAGTTCGGCCAGGTCACCATCCCCAACGGCATCCTGATTTTCGAGCAGCACGGCTCACTCCACGGCTTCCACTACAAGTTCGCCTATGGGATGTTCCGCTGGGTAGAGTTCGGCCGCTCACCAGTAGCGGCCTAAGTAGCACCCGCTGACCACGAACCGGTAGGGTCAGCGACAAGCCGGTTTCCCCGACCTTGCGGATGCGATTGTTCTTGGTGGATCTTGGGCAAGAGGATCCAGTGGATGGGGAAGCCGGCCCACTCTCTTAGAGCATCCATGGTCCGGATGCCAGGCCCCGAGGTTGCCCCTCCGGGGCCTTTTTCATTTCCGGGCAAACATCCCAACTTGACGCATCCCAACTACGCATTCGTAGCGTCCTCGCCATGCCCACCACGCAGCGGCAGCGCCGCCACTTTGTCCTCGCCCACTCTCTCACCGTGGCGAAGCCGATCATGGACACCCTGCGCAAGAACGGCCTGCGGTCGAACAACATCATCTACCTGACCTCACAGACCCAGCTCGACGGCATCGACCCCAAGGACGCGTGCTTCATCTACGGGCCTTCCTACCTCTACTCCAGGTGCTGGAACTCTCAGATGAGGAACCGCATCTACAACCTGATCGAGCAGGGCGCCACGGTCAAGCCCGTGCCCGTCCGCCCCGAGCCGAAGCCTGAGCCCAAGCCCGAGCCGATCAGGCCCACCGCCCGCCCCACTCTCAGTCTCGCCCCCTCCAGGCGCCCCTTCTTCTCCCTCTCCGACTCCTTCGGCACCGCGCTCTCGTCCGTCAGCGGCGGCCCGAACGGCACCCTGGCCTCGGCCCCCTTGGACAAGGACAAGCTCGTCGAGCAGCTCAAGAGCTACGCGGCCGGGGACAAGCCCACGGAGACCGCCGAGCCGAAGCCCACGCCCGAGCCGGTCTACAAGGAGATCTTCTTGGGCGGGCCGAAGCACGGCCAGCGTAAGACCGACCCCAACGGGCCGTTCGGTACCTACTTCGTCCACACCGAGCCGCCCCAGGGCTTCCGCCTGATCTCCTCCCTGTCCGGCATCAACCGCTCCAGCGCTTCGACGACTTACCCGACCAAGTACCGGCGCCAGGAGGTCGAGATTTTCGGCGCCAAGGTCAACTTCTGGATCGCCGAAGACCTGTGGAACGACCGCAACCAGCTCATGCGTGACTTTGTCCTGTTCCAGCTGGAGGTCTGACCCATGACTGAGCCCCTCAAGGAAGGCCAGCCCGGGTTCCTTCGCCAGGAAGTCTGGAAGAGTCTCAACGATCTGTTTGAAGAGGTCGGCCCGCCTATGTACGACCTGCCCGAACCGGTAGGCGTCAACGCCGACGGATCCGTGCGCTTCAAGCTTCCGCCCGTGCAGCCCCTGCCGCGTCGACCGCGCCGCTACGACCCCATGGCCGAGCTTCGAGAGTGGCACGAGGCGATCGACCAGAAGCCGTTCCTGGAGCTCGATACCGACGCTCAGCAGAAGCTCCTGGTCCTGCGGCGGACCCTCATCGGCGAAGAGAGCGACGAGGTCGACACCGAGATCTACAAGTTCCGGGTCGGGCGCGGAAACATCGCTGCACTGGCGAAAGAGCTTGCCGACCTGCTGTACGTCGTCTACGGCACGGCCGAAGTGATGGGTATCGATCTGCCCGCCGTCTTCCAGCTGGTCGACGACAACAACAAGACGAAGATCGACGCCGAAACGGGAAAGGTGAAGAAGCGGCCGGACGGCAAGGTAGAAAAGCCTGACGGGTTCGTCGAACTCACCTACGACGACATCAACGACATCATCGCCCGCGCATAACAACCGAATAGCGACAAAACGGTACCCTCGAATACAGACGTTATTTCGACTGATCGGCGGTACCGTGCTTCTCTTCACACTGGCTGCGAACGCCGTTGAACCCGCGGGGGATTTTCTAACGAATCCGCTGTTCCTCGGCCCACTCGCGGCCTTTGTGTTTCTCATCTTTGTAAACGAGATCGTCGTGCCCGGACGCGCATACCGGCGCGTAGTCGATGAGAACGCAAGACTTTCCGGCGTCATCGAGACAGTAGTCCCCATCGCGCAGTCGATGGTGGACAGTGCCAAGCAGAACGCGGCCGTGCTTGAGGACGTCGTAGCCGTGTTGGAAGACGTCACCACCAGACTGGCGGAAGCTAAAAATCCGCAGGCGAAGGACTCCAACACCGCGAAGGCGTGAGCATATGGCCTGGAGCACAACCCGGCGCACCGCTGAATCTGAGCCCGCCGACTACATCACCGCCGCACAGACCGCTCTCCAACGCGTCGTGGCGGAAATGGCCGAGAACGCCGAGCGGCTCCGAGCGACCTCCATCAAGTCGGCAGCACTTCGCGAAGGCTCATGATGCACGTCCAGACCTGCTACTTCCATGACGGAATTCACTACGGCCCGCCCGGCTGCTACCACGAAACAGTGTCCAACCACGAGCTCGGATACGAATGGGCGCCCGGCACGACCGCACAAACACCTCAAGGCGAAAACCAGCAATACTGGGATGAGTCCCAGTAAATCCCCGAAAGGCCGATAATGGCAGTCAAGCAGAACCCCCAGAACCTGGTCGCCCCCGGCTACCCGAATTACAAGTCGATCGACCGCGACGAGCCGAACGTTGGCGGCACCGCGCAGAACGGTGGTGCGACCGCACCCCACCTCAACTCCGGCCAGGTCTACGGCCACGAGGGCCTGCACCTCACCGCCGTATTCGACTACGCCTTCGACGACGCCAAGCGCCCCCCGCTCAGCACCATCACCCCTCCGGCGTAAGCCCCCCTTACCCCGGTCCCGTCACGGCCGATTCAGACAGTGACGGGACCGGGCTCCACCACGCACCGACCAGGGAACCACGCTGATCGGAGCACCACATGATCCCCGCCTCCTCCCTCAATCGCCGATTTACGCACCACCCGCCCATCTCTGAGAGCCGCGCCAAGGCGCACGAGAGCGTCCGCGCCGCCTGTCTCAACCTGGCCCACGTCCTCAACACGCTCATGCCCGACGGTCACGAGAAGAACAAGGCCATCGACGCACTCGACGAGACCCAGTTCTGGGCCAACGCCGCCATCGCCCGACACAGCATCTGATGGCCCGCCGCCCGTCCGGCAACCGTGGCCGGCAGAGCAAGCAGAGCAAGGTCTTCAGACCCCGTAACCCGGGAAATCCCGGACCGCAGCCCGCGCCGGCATCGACCCCTGCGCCGGCCCCTGTGCCCACTGCAGCCCCTCGGCCGCCCCGCCGTGGTGCGCCGGCCACCAGTGCCCAGGTCCGCGCTCAGCGCTTCGCTGAGGCCCTGCGGCCCCTCCCGAGCCGAACGGGCGCCCGCCCCGCCGATGCCCTGATCCCCACCGCCGAGCAGCGCGCCCAGCGCGACGGCACCCAGGACGCCGACGCCCAGCATGAACAGCTCGACCTGCTCGACTATCTCAACGAGCAAGAAGAGTCCCGCCATGTCCACATGGATCCCATGGCCTGGTGGGCGCTGGAAATGGCCCGGCAGGGTAATGACATCTACCTCATGCCCTATCAGCCGACCCCGAGCATTAATCCGCCCAGGCCGCGGACCCTGGCCGCCGGCTACGACAAGACCACCAACACCCTGCGCGTACGATTCCGCAACGGCCAGGTGTACGGCTATTACGACGTGCCAGCCAACATTTGGCGGAACTTTAAGAGGCAGAAGTCGCCGGGCCGCTACATCAACCGTGTCCTCAACTTCTATCCCTACGCCCCGGAACCGGCCCTTGACCAGCCCACCGGCATGACCTGACCGGCGGAAAAAGGCCACCGCTGCGGTTGCCCAATCGCTCGCGCCTACCGCCCCGCGGAAGTGCGTGAATACCGCGGAAGAATCCGCTGACTAAGTACCCCGCTACCACATTTGGTGGCGGGGTAAATAGCTTTCCGGGTATGTCGAGAGCCTACGTTTTTGGTCCGGTCTTCTGCCAGCCCCTGCGGCTGGAGCCGGGCTCACCCATTTTCCACACCGCCGAAACGCGCGAGGACAACTACCCCTACCGATTCGGCCGCTGCGTCATCATCCGATACGGCCGCGCCGGCCGCGCCATCGCCATCGGCCGCTGGACCGGCTACGAGCTCGACGAGGACACCGCGATCCTCCGTGCTCTGCAGGCGGTAGAAGATGACGGCCTGTTCGACGACGACGGCCGCATCAGTCCGCGGTTCGAGCGCCAGGTCGAACGGGAGATCATCGCTCAGAAAGCCGCCGGCGACGTGGACGAGGAGTGGAAGCTGATCACCCTCATGGACCTGGCCTATGACGGACAGCCCGATGACCAGGACGAGGCGGGGGAGGACCGGTGAAGCTGTGCAGACTCATTCCCAGACGATTTCGCACCGGAGTGGTCAGCAGCTACTCACGAGGCGACATCATCGGCCCCGTAGAGGTACAGCTCACAAGCCACTGTCGAACACCCCGGTGGCTTGTCGAGCGTCGGGCCGACCGCTATTTCCGCCACATGTACACCTCGCGCACCCAGTTCGGACGGATCGACTGCATTCGGTCCCCATACATCGCCATGGACGGAAAACGGCATTGGAAGGCGATCTATCGGAGCGTGATTCCGTGAGTCTGTTCAAGAGGTCGCCGGACAGGGTCCGCGCCCGCGCAGCCGCTCGGCTGGCCCGTATTTCCAGGGAGCAGGTCCTAGACTGGCTGGACGTGTGCCTGTCCGGCGCCTGGAAGGCTGCTGAGGACCACCGCAAGAACCTCCAGGACGACGAGCTGGATGAGCTGGAGAAGGGCCTGCAGATGGCCCTGGGCGCCGTGGACGACCTGCGCCGGCGGCGCGCAGGCCAGACAACGCCGCGGACCTGACCCCGCATAACCCGATTGTCCGGCTGCGGAAAACATCACATTCCATTCCTTAGTTGGGATGTCTCTTTGGGGGGTTGCGGCCCTAGTTGGGATGCATGTTCTGCTCTTGCCACAGGACGCCGCAAGGCGCCGTAGACCGCAAGAGAGGGCCGGCAATGGCCGTTGTGAAAGTGGGCGACCGGCTCCTCACCCCCGAGGAAATCGCCGAGATCGTCGGCATGAGCCCGCGCTGGGTGAAGCGCGAATCCCGAGCCTATGGACTGCCGCTCAGAAGGATCGGCGGAAGCCCGAGGTGCTCGGAGCGCGAGCTCTACGACTGGATCAACCAGCAGCCCACGATCTGAATCCCAACAGGAGCAATTACATGGACACGATGACCCCCGACATGGCCACCGTCGACACTGAGGCTGCCGAGCAGGCCGCCGAACAGGTCGCCGCCGGCGCGATTGAGCTCGACGACCGTCACGCTGGCTGGTGGGAGAAGATCGACAAGAGTCGGCTCAACCAGGCTGACGTCTACGACTGCGTGCTGGGTCAGCTCTACCGCTTCTACTGGCACGGCAGGGACGTTCTGCGCTGGTGCGCGGACGACGCCGAGAACTACGGCGTGTACGTCCCCGGTGAGGAAGAGTCCTCGGAGGTGATTGACGCCTACCGCCTGCGGACGCACCTGTGGATCGCCGAAATCGACAAGCGCGAGGCCGCCGCGGCCAACGCCGATCAGGCTTAGGAGACGTCGAATGAGCACGGTAATCCTCGTCACGGACGACGCCCTGCGTATTGAGGCCGGCAAGCAGGTCGCCGCCGGCGCCGCGGAGATGGACAACCGACTTCCCGACTGGTGGACGGGGATCGACAGGGTCTCTCTCGACCTGGGCAACTCCTATGACTGTGTCCTCGGTCAGCTGTTCGACGAGTTCGAGATCGGCCTGGAGCTCCTCGGCCTGAACCTGGGCGAATCCGAGCGGCTCGGCCTGTACTGCAGTGGTGACTCCCTCTCCCAAGCGGTTAGGGACGCCTACCAGCTCCGGACGCAGCTGTGGATCGCTGAAATCGACATGCGCGAGGCCGCGCAGGCGTTGGAGGTCTGAGCATGGTCACGGTTACCCCCGAGATCCTCGCCAAGTACGGCGCCAGGGTGGCGTTCGGAGCGGCCAGCCTCGATGCCAATAAGCCCGACTGGTGGGAGAAGATCGACAAGGCCAGGCTTGACACGTCCCACACTGTTTTGTGCCCCCTCGGCCAGCTGTACGACGGCTACGACAGCGCCCTTTCGGTCATGGACTGGGACGACGACGACGCCGCCGCACGGGGTTTCTTCCTCCGCTGTGGCGAATACGACAATTTCGAGGCGGGCTACGAGCTGCTTGACGAGCTGTGGATCGCCGAAATCGACAAGCGTATGTATCCGCAGGCACAGGAGGTCTGATCATGTACCGTCTGCGGCAGCAGGACCTGGAGAAGATCAACTCCCTGACGAAATACCCGAGCATCCCCACGCACCACGCGCTGAACCCCCGGGCCAAGGGCATCCTGCTGGAAGAGCCCACCGAATACGAGGGCACGGTGATCGGGACGGAGAAGGTCGACGGCACCAATGCTCGGCTGATCGTTCTTCCCGACGGCCGTTTCCTGATCGGCTCCCGCGGTGAGCTGCTGACCTGCTCAGGCGACCGAGTCCACAACCCTCAGCAGGGGATCGTGGACGCCCTGCGCGAGGTCGGCTACAAGGTCGAGGGCGCCTGGGACGAAATCCTCGTGCTGTACCTGGAGGTGTACGGCGGCAAGCAGCTGCCGGAATGGAAGCAGTACGGGGACGGCACCGCGGCCTTCCGGTTGTTCGACGCCGCCACGGTGGACCCGGACAGGATCTCGATGGACCACAACGAGATCGCCATGTGGCGTGACCGCGGCGGCCAGGACTTCGCCGGCGAGGCCGCGCTGCAGGCTCAGGCAAAGATGGCATACCTGCTCCTGACTCCGAGGCTGTTCACCCTGGACGCCGCCGAGCTTCCGCGCAGCATCGCCGGCATGCGCGAGTTCATGGCACCCTACGCGGCAACCCGGGTGTCGACCGGCACGCCCGGCCGCAGCGAGGGCATCGTGCTGAGGTCGCATGATCGGCGAGTCATCAGCAAGGCGCGCTTCAAGGACTACGACAAGACCCTCCGCATGCGTGCCGAGGCCGAGCAGGCGATCCGCGCCAATGTTTAAGATCCACGATGAGCTCGCGGCGGCCTACGCCCGCGCCGGATACGTGATCGTCTCCAAGGCCGATCTGGCCTACTACCTGGACCGTGCCGACCCGATGCCAGGCGTAGATTTCGGCGCCTATGACAGGCTGCGGGACGCGGTGGAGGCTGCGTCATGATCGTCCTGGGTATCGTGCTCGGCACCGTCGCGCTGCACCTGTACGTCGGGCTTGCCCGCGTCGCGCCGATTTTTATCAAGCGGTCGATGGAGGATCACGTACGTCTCTACCCAACGTTGGCAGAGGATGCAGTGCATCTCGCCAGGTGGCGTAAGGATGCAGCGGCCGAAGCTATGTTTGTCGCGTTCATCTGGCCGTTCTACATCGCGGTAAGTGGCTTGCGTGACCATCTGGCAAACGCTGCACCGCTCATCGACCACGAGCGCGAGATTCGATACCAGCAGGCGTTGGTCAAGATCGAGCAGTTGGAGAAGGAACAGCGCGAGCTGAGCGCCTGACTGCACAGCAAAACGCCCCCGTACCGCTCGGTACGGGGGCGTTTTGCTGTCCGGGACAGTGTCATCGGTGCCGACGGCGGTAGGCGGTCTTCGCAGCGGTCATAGACGGCCAGCGTTCCCGGAGTTCTTCCCAGCGGTAGCGCTGCCGGGCGATCCGTTCGACTTTCGGAGGCTTGGAGGCGAACCACTCCCGAGCGAAGGAGTAGTGCTCAGCTCCGGTAGTTCCCGTGTGGATGGGCGGCTGCGATTCAAACGTGGCCATGGGGATCCTGTCGTTGAAGTTGATCTGGTTCAGGCGGCCTGCTCCAGCGTCACGGTGACGCCCAGGGCCTTGAGCTTGGCCAGCAGATCGGTGACCTCGGCCTGCTTGTCTTCGGCGAAGGCGTCAACGCCGCCGAGCGTGGCGTCGACCGGGATGCCGGTGGACAGGTAGGTGTTGACGTTGCGCTGGATGCGCTCCCAGGACGGGTCGACCATCTTGTAGTAGGTCTTGAAGGTGGTCTCGTAGGACTTGTGGCCGAGCATGCGCGAGACGTCGGGCAGGGGGACGCCCGCGTCGATGACGTGGCTGGCGAAGGCATGCCTAAAGTTGTGGGCCGTGATGTCTTTGTCGTCGAGGCCGAGCCGGATGCAGGCTTCCTTGAGCGCTCGGTTGAATACCGAGTTGTTGACCGCCTGGCCGGGCTTCTTGAGGGAGGGGAACAGCAGCCCGCCCTCGGGGATCGCGTAGTCGGCGATGTGCCGTTCCAACTCCGCGGCCACGATCGGATCCAGAGGCACCCAGCGCCCCTCTTTCGCCTTGCAGTACTTCAGCGGCGCCCAGCGGCCCTCATGGTGCCACTGCCGGTAGATCCAGAGCCGGTTGTCTTTCTTACGAATGTCGGTGCTGGCGCCCAGGAATTCGCCCTCGCGCAGGCCGCACCCGGCCATGAGGTAAATCGCCAGGCGCCACATCGGCTTGATGGTGTGGGCGATGTCGTGGATCTCGGCCGGGGTGGGGACGTAGCGCTCGGCGTCGGGAACGTCGCGCAACCGGTGTCCGTCGCAGGGGTTGTCACTGCGCCATACGTCAGCCTGAGCCTGGCGGAAAATCGGGCGCAGGACGTACATGATGAGATTCTTGACAGTGCCCTCGTAGACCGGGTCCTTCCCCGTTTCCGGGTCCTCGGAGTAGAGGTAGTCGATCAGGTCAGCTATCTGATCTTTGTTGATGCGGTTGACGGGGACCTTGCCGAGCCTGGGGAAGGCGTGGGTTTCCAGGATGGACTTGTAGTTGCGCCTGCTGGCGGGCTCCAGGTCGCGCATGCTGGCTAGCCACTCGATGGCGTAGACCTCTAACAAGGGGGCCTTGCCCTTGGCCTTGGACATCCTGCCGACGCCCTGGCGCTTTTTGGTGTACTCCTGGAACAGGTGCTCGAAGCCTGCGTCGTAGTCGTCGAAGGTGAGCTTGGTGGGCTCGCCGGCCGCGTCGTACCACCGGCCGAGCCACTTGCACTTGCAGCGCGCGTCCTCGCCGTGCTTGCAGGAGTCGACCTTCTTCAGGCTGCCCATGCCCCGGATCAGCTTCTTGCGCGCCATTGTGCCCCTAACCCTTCCAGATGGGCACGGCCTTGTGGCTTTTTTGTGCCCTAGAATCCTACGCACAGGCGCTTTACCTGCGCTTTTAGGATACTAGGCGCACAACTGGAAGTTGTCAATCAGAATCTTTCGGTGGTCTAACAGCTTCCCTGCACAGTCCTATTGTCGCAGTTCAGAGCCTGTTTTGGACTGTGCGAAGCAGGGCGGTTTTAGGCGATCCGAGCGGCCTTCGGCGCACCAATCATGCCTTTTTTGCGCCATCTGCCGTGCTGAATGTGCCATCAGAGGCACGTCGCTGAGCTGGGAGGTTGTACACCGAGACGGGGTGATCGCTACGGTGGCCCGAATCCACCAAGAACGCGCACCACGGAAGGTCCCCACGATGTCTGCTGCCGCACTGCCCCGAGCAGTCCCGCGGATCCTGCTAGCGATCACGCCGCCGGCGATGCTCATTGCTGCCAGCACCAACTACGACTCCCTGCTGCAGCTCGGCCGCGCAATCCACCTCGGCGCCTTGGACTGGACGCTGCCGATCACCGTCATCGGCTACGAGTTCGCGTCCACCGCCGTCTACTTCCTCACCCCCCGGGGGCACCGCACCCTGAAGCGGTCGGCAGCATTCGGCGCGATCTTCGGTCTGGTCCTGACCATCGGCCTGGCAGCACTGTGGCTGGCGATCGACGACGGCCTTCTTGCTGCCGACTTCTGGCTCCGGCTGGCTTTGAAGCCGATCCCCTCTCTCGTTGCTGCCGCCTTCGGCCACATGCTCGTGTTGGTCTGGTTCTCCCGGCAGCCGGCAGTAGTGGCAGCAGCCGAGGCCGACGAGGAGGCGCGGATCGCTGCCGAGCTGGCAGCAGAAGACGCGGCAGCAACGGCAGCAATGGCAGCAGCAGAAGCACACCGCAAGGAGCGGCAGCAGGCAGCAGAACAGTGGCGGCAGCAGCGGCAGCAGGAAAGCGCCGCGGCAGCACCGGCAGCAGAGCGACCGGAAGCAGTGGCCGCCGCGGCGGCGGTGCTGCCGCCCAAGGCGCCCGAGCGAGTGGCAGCACCTGCTGCCGTGCTGCCGATTGCTGCCGGCAGCGACAAGCCGGGCTTGGACCGGCAGCGGCAGCAGGAGAAGGCCGTGGCGGACGACGCGCGCTGGGACGCGTTCCTTGCCGATCTTGCTGCCGAGGGTGGTCCGCTGCCGGTCCCTGCTGCCGACGTGCTGCCGGACGAGCCTCCGGTGCTGCCGCCGGCCCCGCCCCGCGACGTGCTGCCGCCGGTCATTGCTGCCGCTGGCGCCCGCGATCGAGTCGAAGCAGTGCTGCCGCCCAAGCCTCGGCAGCAGACCGTGCGGCAGCAGACTGCTGACGCCGAGCTGCCGCGCGTTGCCGATAAGCATGTGCGACAGGTGGCAGCAGTCTTGGAGGCGGCAGCAGCTGCCGGTGAAGATGCTGACGTGCTGACGGCTCGTGTGGTGGCAGCGCGGCTGCCGTACGAGCTCAAGGAGCGCACCGTGCGGGCGGCGCTGCAGGTGGCTCGGCACCAGATGTCTCAGAAGGAGCTGCTGCCGGTGTAAGACAGTGTCACCATGGCGGCCGAAGGCTCGTGCTTCCGGCCGCTTTTTGCTGCCCGGCCGACACGAACCCCTGCGTGTTGTGCTGATCGGCCAGCCACGCATAGAATGTATCGCGGTAGATTCCTCAAGGAAGGGACGAGAACAGATGGCTGAGACTAGGCCGGTCGGCCGGCGGAAGATCTACTTCGAGCGGCGGATCCACGCGGCCCGGCCCGACAAGAGAACGCGCCTGGCGGTGCTCAATTTCGCCGGCCACGACATCGTCGAGCTGCGGGACTTCGTGGAGGTCCCCAAGGAGGTCGGTGGCGCGACCGAGTGGAGAGCGAGTTCGGGGTACCTGCTGCCCATGGACTGCGTCATCGCGGTCCGTGAAGGCCTGCAGCAGATTGAGGCCGACTACGGACTGAAGAAGAAGGGGGCGTCAGAGGGTGCCTAAGATCTCCGTTCGCAAGGCGCAGCAGCCGGAGGACGGCGAGCTGATGATCGTCCAGTGCCGCGCCTGCCGGGCGTTCATGGGGTATGCGTACAAGGACATCAGGGCGTTCTGTTCCGACATCTGGTGTGCTTTTGCAAGGGAGTGGGTGTGGGACACCGACACCGAGAACACGGACCTGTTCACGTACATGGCCGACGCGCACAACATGGCGCCGGCGACCATCGCAGCTGCCGCGGAACTCCCGCGGCCCGACGTCCACGACCGCATCAAGACCGGCCGCGCGAGGGCGTTGCGGACCAAGATATAGACCGTCTGACCTGGTCGTAGGCCTACCGCATTACAACGCGGTAGGCCTTTTTTCTTACCCTCGAATATAGGACAAACGAGGGTTTATATGACGATTCAGGCGACCGAATACGCAGAGCTCACAAATGATGAGCTAGAAGACCTTTTCGACGAGGAAACCGAGGAAGAGCGCGCGGCGCGAGCGGCTACCGAGGTCGTCCTGGACGAGTTCACACAGGCCACGGTGGACGAGATCGTCGACAAGATGCTGGTCGTGGTCGACGAGCTGAGCGGCCACCCCCTGTATCGATACCAACGCCCGTTTTCAGCCCGAATCATAGAGTCTGTCATCATTAATGATGGCGCGACCCTGACCGCACTATTCAGCCGGCAGTCCGGCAAGTCGGAAACGGTCGCCAACACCATTGCCGCAATCATGATCATGTTTCCGGTGCTGGCACGGGTCTACCCCAACCTGCTCGGCGGCTTCGCCGAGGGCGTCTGGGTGGGGGCGTTCGCCCCGGTCGACGAACAAGCGGACACCCTTTTCGGACGCATCGTCTCGCGGCTGACGTCTGAGCGTGCGATCGAGCTCATGAACGACCCGGACATCATGGACGGGGTCAAGGCCAAGGGCCGCACGCTGACCTTGAACAGTGGCTCCCTGGTGCGCAGGCAAACCTGCCACCCGCGGGCGACGATCGAGGGCAGAACCTACCATTTGATCTTGATCGACGAGTGCCAGGGCGCCGACGACCGCATGGTGGACAAGTCGATCACGCCGATGGGTGCGAGCACCAACGCTACTCACATCTATACCGGTACCCCCACCTATACCAAGAACGTCTTCTACCGCACGATCCAGCAGAACAAGCGAGACCAGACCAAGCGCGGCGCCCGCCAAGACCACTTCGAGGCCGATTACCGGGCCGCGGCCAAAGAGAACCCCAAGTACCACATCCACTGCGAGAAGCAGAAGCTCAAGATGGGCGTGGACTCCGACGAGTTCAAACTGAGCTACCGCCTGGTTTGGCTGCTGGAGGCGGGCATGTTCACGACCTCCGAGCGGCTGGACGAGCTCGGGGACCGATCCATGCAGACCGTCAAGGCCTGGTACAAGTCACCAGTCGTGGTCGGCATCGACCCTGCGCGCAAGCAAGACTCGACCATCGTGACCGTGGTCTGGGTCGACTGGGACAACCCTGACGAATTCGGCTTCTTCGAGCACCGCGTCCTCAACTGGCTTGACCTCGGTGGAACCACTACATGGGAAGCCCAATACCACCGCATCGTAGAATTTTTGTCCGCCTATCACGTGCTGAGCGTCGGCGTGGACAGTGGCGGCGTCGGTGACGCGGTGGCCGAGCGACTGAAGATCCTTATGCCGCACGTAGAGGTCGTAGAGCTCGGTAGCCAGCGGCCCGACCAGTCCACGCGTTGGAAGCACCTCCAGGCCCTCATGGAGCGCGGCAAGGTGTCCTGGCCGGCGCATGCCAAGACCAAGAAGCTACGCACCTACCGCCGGTTCATTCAGGAGATGAGCGACCTGCAGCTGGTCTACACCGGCCCCTACATGCTGGCCGAGGCCCCCAACGAGGCCGGCGCCCACGACGACTACTGCGACAGTCTCGCGATGGCCTGCATTCTCACGATCGACCACCAGATGCCCGAGGCCGAGCAGAGCTCGTCTCCCTTCCACGGCCGGCGCTGAATTACAACCCGATCCCGCCCGGTTTCTACTCTGGTAAGTGGATCCCTTTAGAGAAAGCTTTCAAAATGGCTGACCCCACCCAGACTTCCCCCTTCGCCCCGGCCCCCCACTTCCCCGAGCGCATGACTCCGCGCTGGGAGGCCAAGTACGGACAGAACGATGTCCGCCGCGGCCCCCTGAGGTTCGAGGAGGGCTTGGGGACTGACAGCGACGTGCCCGACGGCTTCACCGAGGGCATCATGCAGGGCTACCGCACGAATCCCGGCCGCCCCAACCAGAACGCCAAGGTCGACACCAAGTGGCCGCACGAGACCCTGGCCGAGCGCGCCCACGCCGGTTCTGCCAGCTGGGTGGAGGCCCCCACCTTCCTCAGCGAGTTCTCCCACGGCTCCTACGGCGACCACGGCGTAATCGAGTTCGAGCAGGTGACCCGCTCCGGCGGCCATTACCTGCGCCAGAATCCCGCCAACATTAACCAGTAGCCCTTTCCAGGGCCGCCCCTCATAACTCCACATTACAATTCTCGGACGCACCCGCCATACGCTGAAAAGCGAAATGTCGGGTGCGTCCGCGTTGACGCGGTCTTAAGGAGGTGATGCCAGGATGAGCATCGCTTTCTATCCGCCCTCCACCCGCGCGGCCGGTTCTGATCTCGCTATCAGTATCTCGCCCCTCGGTCTTGTGGAGTTGGCGGACGAGTTACATCCGTAACTCGACGAATTTGAAGTTCATGGTTGAGCCCTCGGCTGAATCGCTACGCGATGAACTGGGCTTTCTACCTTGGCCATCACCACGCATACAGGCGTGAGCCTGGCGAGCCGCTCATGACGTTCAACTACGTCCGGCGGCTGACCGACTTCCAGATCAACTTCGCGTTCTCCCGCGGGGTGACCTTCCAGTCGGCGAAGCAGTACTCGCACATCGTGCCGGCGCTACTTAATCGCATCTGGGAGACGGACAACGACAAGCCCCAGGTGCTGCGCGAAATGGCGCAGCAGGGCGGCGTGTCCGGCGACTCATTTGTGAAGGTCGCCTACGATCCGGCGTACACCGATCCGGCCGGTAATCTCCACCCTGGCCGCGTTCGGATCCTTCCGTTGAACTCGGCATTCGTGTTCCCAGAATGGCACCCACATGATCGGGAACGTTTACTGAGGGTCAAGATCAAATACCGCTTCTGGTCGACTTCCCTAGAGGGGACCAGGCAGGTATTCCAGTACACGGAAATCGTGACGGATGACTGGATCGAAGAGTATGTAAATGACGATCTGATCGACCGCCGGCCGAATCCTCTTGGCGTAATCCCGATCGTCCACACGCCGAACATCTCGGTCTCCGGATCCCCGTGGGGGCTGTCTGACTGTCAGGACCTCATCGCCCTGAACAGGCAGTACAACGAGACGGCAACGGAGATCGCAGACATCATCTCGTACCACGCGGCCCCCGTAACGATCTTGCTCGGTGCCAAAGCGAGCAATCTCGAAAAGGGGCCACGCAAGGTATGGGGCGGCCTCCCGAAGGACGCGTCCGTCTTCAACCTTGAAAACGGCGTGGACCTGTCGGGGCCGCTGCAGTTCATGCAGCTCCTCAAGACGTCCATGCACGAGATGTCGGGAGTCCCGGAAACGTCGCTGGGCCAGGTCCAGCCGATTTCCAATACGTCGGGCGTCGCTTTGTCCATCCAGTGGCTACCGGCCACCAACAATCGCGACGCGAAGCTGGTCAATTTCACGCGGGGCCTGAAGAAAATAAACGAGCTCGCCCTGCGTACGTTGTTCATCTTCGAGCCCGAGACAATGCTCTACGATCCCGACACCGACGGCATCATTCAGGACGGTCAGCCGGTCATCATTGACCCCGCTGACCCGCTGGTTTATCGCACCGAGTGCGATTGGCCGGACGCTATGCCGACCGACAAGCTCATCAAGCTGAACGAGATTCAGGCGAAGATGGCGCTCGGTTTGGAGTCCAAGCGTGGCGCGCTCAAGGACTTGGGATGTGAGTTCCCAGACGAAAAGGCAGCCGAGATATTTGCTGAGATGGTCCTGGACGCCAAGGAACAAGGCGCACTCGACATTATCAATGCTCAGATCGGCGCTGCTATCGTCGAAGTGACGGGGATGAATCCTGACGGAACTCCCCTTGACAACTCAACCCCCGCAACTGGCAGCACTAACTCGAATCCTGCGGGTCCGGCGCCGAATCCAGGACCGATGGGCACTCAGCTCACGGGACTGGTCGGAGCACAGGAAAACCAACTCATTACCGAATTGGTGACACAGGCCTACGGCACGAAATTGCCGCAGCGCCGAAATCCGGACGCAGATAATTAGCAGGAGACGAGTTAGTGACCCGTACTATCAAGCCCGGTGAGATCATCGGCCACGGCAAGCGCGGCCCGATCTATCTCATCGCCGGTGGATCCGAGGAACACACTCCCACGCCGGCCGCCCCGGCCGCTCCGGTGCCCGGTGAGCAGTACTTCACCGCCGCCCAGGTCGAGCAGATCCGTGCGGAGGAGAAGGGGAAGCTCTACGGCAAGCTCACCAAGCAGGAAGAGCTGCTGAACGAGCTCCGCGGCAAGGTGGACACCTTCGCCGAGCGTGAGGCAGAAATCCAGCGCGCTGAGCAGGCGCGTCAGGCTGCAGAGGCCGAGGCCGCCCGTAAGGCGGCTGAGGAGGAGATGTCCGTACGGCAGCTCCTCCAGACAGAGCGTGCGGAGTGGAACTCCAAGTTCGCCGCTCTGGAAGCCGAGCGGCAGGCCGAGAAGGCCGCCCTGGAGAAGGAGCGAGAGTTCTCCGCCCTCCAGGCCTACGTACAGCGACGGGTCCGTGAGGAGCAGCAGGGCGAGACGATCGCCCCCGAGCTTCTGGACCTGGTCGACGGCTCCACCCCGGACGAGGTCGAGCGCCGCATTGCGGTGCTGCGCGAGAAGACCTCTTCGATCATCACGAACATGCAGGCCGCCGCCGGCTCGGTGGCCCCGCCTGCACCTCCCCGCGGTGTGTCCCCTGCCGGGTACGCCGCGACAGGGCCTATGGACATCGACTCGGTACAGAAAATGATCACCCCAGAAGAGCTCAGGCAGATGTCAATGGCTGATTACGCCAAGATCCGACACCAGCTGATCGGTCAGGCGGCGCAGCCGAATAGCAACCAGGGACTCTTCGGGTAAAGGACTGAGTAAACTCCTATGGCATTCAACGGCGGTTTTCCCACCACCTCCGCGATCACCGGTACGCCGAACCTCGCGACCAATGTTCCGGGCTCCATGTATGGCGCCGGCTCTGGCCTCGGCGCGGCCATTGCCACCATCTGGTCGAAAGAAATTTTGTTCAGCGCCATGCCGATACTCCGGTATGAACAATTCGCGGTAAAGCGCACGGAACTGGGCGTCCAGCCGGGCCTGACCATCAATTTCATGCGCTATAACAACCTCCCCGATGCGAAGCAACTCGTGGAAGGTGTCCGCATGGAGACCTACGCTCTCTCTGCGAGCCAGTTCTCAATCACGGTTGCGGAACATGGCATGGCTGTCGCCGTTTCCGAGATGCTTCTGAACGCCTCCTATGACGATATTCTCTCGTCGGCTTCCAGGCTCCTCGGGCGTAACATGGCCCTCTACTTGGATCGCTCAGCGAGAAACACATTGCTAAAGGGCAGTAGCGTGCTCTATGGCTACGACAAGCTCAAGCAGCCTGCCGGTGCCATCACCTCCCTCAGCCCCTATGACCTGGGCTCTCCGGCCGCCGGACGGTCCACTCTGACCGACCACTACTTCACCACTGCCCTGGTGAAGGATGGCGTCCAGACACTCGCGCAGAAGAACATCCCCCGACTTGGGGAGACCTACGTCTGTTTCGTTTCTCCGAGCCAGTCCAGGAAGCTTCGCGACGACCCTTCCTGGATCGAGATGACGAAATACGCGAGCCCCGGCAACTTCGCTCTCGGTGAAATTGGCCGAATCGACGACGTGGTTTTCATCGAGACCACTCAGGTTCGCCAGCTTTTCAAGACCGGAGAAGGTCCGGTGAACTGGAACACGGCCGACACCGCGGCCGATGTCGCAACCGGTAAGAGCGTTTACCAGGCGCAGATGATCGGAGACAACGCGTTCGGTCACGCCATTTCTCTGCCCGTCGAACTGAGGGATGGGGGCGTTCTTGATCATGGAAGGGAACACTCGATCGCTTGGTATAGCGTGTGGGGACTCGGGGTAATCACCGACAATGCAATCGTGACCCTAGAGACGAACTAATTCCTACGCCCCATAAGGCGTATCAGGGTGCCGGAGAAAAGAGCTAGTAAAGCCATTCTCCGGCACCCGGAACCCCATTCTTATTTAAATCTGGAGCCCAGAGCATGAGTGCTTCTTCCCGCAAGTCCCCCCGCGACGCCACCGGCCGCGCTGCTGTCGAGCTGGCCGAGCTGCACGCCGAAGAGATCGCCGCCAACGCCAGCCGCATCTCCACCATGACCCCGCCCACGGTCGTCGACTACGGCGACGACGAGCTGGAGCTGTCGGACACCGTCGAGGTTTCGGCGGCCACGAAGCGGCTGCGGGTCAACACCGACCTGGAGAACATCACCATCGGGCAGGGCACGGACTACACGTTCCTCCGCGGCCAGACCTACACCGTGCCGATCAACGTGTGGAACCGGCTCGAAGAGATCGGGTTCGTGTACCACTGATGGAAATCGTGATCGGGGCCGATTACCGGCTCACTGAGGATTTCGGCGTCGGCCCTGGCTCTCTGCCCGCCGGCGCGATCGTGAAGGCCACCGGCATCTACCCGCCCGGCACCCCCGGCATCGGGTGGGCCGAGGAGGACACCGTCCTGGCCAACTACTTCAACTCTGGCGGCGCGGTTCAGACCATCGCGCTCGTGGTGAGTGCGTTCGAGCAACTGTTTGTGGAGGCCTGATGGCTGGCAATCCGACGGCTACTGGTGCGCAGGCCCAGCTCGACTACGTCACCGGTCGAGCGCTCAAGTGGACCGCCCCCCAGGCCGTGTATCTCGCGCTGCTGACGTCGTCTGTCCCGGACAACGTCGGCCTGTCCTCGCTGCCTGAGGTGGCCACCCCCGGCTACGGCCGCCAGCCGATCACCTGGACGCCGGCCACGGCCTCGCGGCCGAGCACCTCGGGTAACGCGACGGTGGTTACGTTCGGCCCGGTGACGGCTGACATGGCGGCGCCGGTGACTCACTGCGCGCTCGTCACCGCTCAGGTCGGCAACACCGGCGAGGTTCTCTACACCTGGCAGTTGGACACGACCCAGCAGGCGGTCAACGGGCAGGCGCTGCAGATCGCCCAGAACAAGCTGACCGCCTCGCAGTCCTGAGGCTCCCCTGCTTGCTACCAGGGGATGGGAGAAGGCCCCCGCACCACCGCCCTGTGTAGGCGATCTCGTGCGGGGGCCTTCGCAGTGCCAACTCCCAGCGCTGGGAGTTACCCCTTGGCGATCGTCGCGATGATGCCGTAGATGATGAGCGCCAGGATTCCGATCCCGGGGATGATGCGAAACAGCATCCCCATGATCATGTTGCTGCGTTCGACGGCCGGCGCCAGCCGCTGCTCCATGGGGATCCGCTCGACCACGGGGTTTCCGTTGAGGTCGTAGAGGATTTCGCCGGTTTCGGGGTGGCGCACATATTGCCACTGCGGGTCCAGGGCGATTTCCAGCGCACGGGCCTGGACGTCGGCGTTCAAAGCTGATTCCACGACGGAGTGGAAGCTGTTGTCGCGCTGGTTGTAGGGGTCGCTGTAGCCCCCGTACTGCCCAAATCCGTTGTGGCCCATGGCGCGGATGGTACTGCCCAGGAACTCGAAATACCAGATTTACCGTGAGAAAACGGACACTTTTGTTATGGCTGTGATTGGCGATGTGCGTAAGAAGGTCCGATCGGCGCTGGGTGACCTGGGGGAGCGCTTCCGTGTGACCCTGCCCGGAGGCAAAGCGACCTACGAGATCGGCCGGCGCCGCGTCACGCAGCTTCTGGTGGACCTGGTGAGCGGATCCACGGTGACCGAGCTGACGCCGGCTGACTATGTGCTGGATCCGCTCGAAGGCACGATCACCTTCCCCGCGCCCATCCCCGCGGACGCGAGCATCCTGATTTCCGGCCTGGCATACAGCCTGTTCACCGACGCCGAGATGGACGCCTACATCACCACGGCCGTCGTCCAGCACACCCACGATGCCGAGACCTCAGAGCGCTACCGCGACACCAACGGCCACATCAGGTACAAGCGCGAGCCGATCACCCTGGCCAACCTCCCGATCGTGGAGGAAGAGCCGCTGGTCGTCCTGGCCACCATCGAGGCCCTGTGGGACATGGCGACCGACGCCGCCTCCGACACCGACGTGTGGACGGCCGAGGGAACGCACCTGGCGCGGTCCCAGCGCTACAGCCAGATCGTTTCCCACATCGGTCTGCTGCGCGAGCGCTACGCCACCTTGTGTCAGCAGCTCAACATCGGCATGGCCCGTATCCAGGTAACCACGCTGCGGCGCGTCAGCCGTACCACCGGCCGCCTGGTCCCCGTCTTCAGAGAGCGCGAGTACGACGAGTCCGGGCCGGAGTCCTACCCCAAGCGGTTGCTGCCGCCCATCGATGCTCCGAACGAGGACACCTCCGGCCTGCCCTCGCCGATCTGGGGGCCGTACTGATGATGGCCCGCCTGGACCGTAAGAAGGGGCGCTTCGATCCCGTCTACGAGTCGGACGAGATCGACGGGGCGCTGGAGGGCTATCAGACCGTCTACGGCCAGGAGATCACGTACTTCCGGTATGACCGGGCCGACTCGGAGACTCACGACGTCTACGGCGAGGCCGACGACGCCGGCCGGATCTACTTCGCGCCAGTCGCCGTACCGGTGCTCAGTGTGGTGCGCGAGGAAGGCCCAGCCGAGCAGGCGCCCGCGGGTCTGAGTTGGACTGACACCCTGCACCTGACCGCGTCGTTTTCGCACCTGACGAAAACCGGCCTGACTGAGCTGGATGTCAAGCATGGCTCCTACCTCAACGACAGGCTGGCCTATGACGGGCGGCTTTTCCGTGTCACGAAGGTCGCGGTCCTGGGCCAGCTCAAGACCCGGGACGTCGTGGTCGGTGTCGACGCTATCCAGCTGAAGAAGGAAGACATCGCCAACGACCCGCAGTTCGCCGCTTGGTGGACGGGGGATCTGGCGACCGCGCCGATTCAGGGCACCCCGTGGGAGCCCCTGCCGCCCGGGTCAGGTACCGCGGGGCCGCCCGGTCCCGCCGGCCCGAAGGGTGACACCGGCCCGGCTGGTCCGGTCGGTGCTACCGGCCCGCAGGGTCCGAAGGGTGACACAGGTCCCGTTGGGCCGACTGGTCCGCAGGGCGTTCAGGGAGCATCCGGGCCGACAGGTGCTCCGGGAGCCCCGGGCGCAGATGGCGCTACCGGGCCGGCGGGGCCGGCGGGGGAGACTGGTCCTCCGGGCATCCCTGGGTCTCCCGGCAGTACCGGTCCGGTTGGTGAGACAGGCCCCGCCGGACCCAAGGGCGACACCGGAGAGAGGGGACCGGCCGGCGCGGACGGCGCTCCTGGCGCGCAGGGGCCGAAGGGCGACCCCGGAGATCCGGCGAGCATCTCCGCCCATGAGTCGGCCGGCGACCCTCACCCGCAGTACCTGACACTCACCGAAGGAAACGCCGCCTACGCACCGATCGGCCATAGCCACCCGGGCGGCTCAGGCGGGGGGCCTGTTTTTCCGCTGAGCGGCTACGGTCTGCTCGCGGCCTCGGCCGACCCGATGGAGTACATGGGCAACAGCGGCGTGCTCAACAACACGTTGATGGGTGCCCGGGTGTGGATTCCGGCCGGAGTCGTGATCACCAAGTTGTGGGCGGCCGTACGCAACGGAGGCACCTACGCCACCAGCGCGACCCCCAACGTGCTCGGGCTCTACACCGACGCAGGCGCGCTCGTCTCCTCGCTGCCGAACGACCCCACCCTGTGGACCGCGGCAGGGTGGCGTGGTGGGGCGTTGCCGGCTCCGATCGCGGCCGAGGCCGGCGGGCGCTTCGTCTACATCATCGCCCTCGCCGGCGGGATGACGGGGCTGACCATTCCGTATCCCGCGGCGGCGAACGACGCCAACGGGGTGTGGTTCGCGATTCCCGCAACGGGTCCGGCGCACCGTCGCGGGTTTTATCAATCTGGGCAGGCGGCGCTTCCGGCGTCTTTCGACCCGACGGCAATCGGTGTCCCCTCGCCATTCATGCCGCTCGTCGGAGTGAGCTGACGACCAACTGGTTTTACCATTTGAAAGCGGCTCCGCCCTACCCTGAAATGTGACGATTGATTCCTTTCAGGTTTAGGTGATCCGATGCCGTGGATTTTGAATGAGGACGCCGCCATCAAGGCGAAGCTGTCCGGCATTCAGGCGTCCTCGGCTGCAGGTCCGGCGACTGTTCCGGCGCGTTTCACAACCCCTGAGCCGGAAAACACGTCAATGACATATCCCGTCATTGTTCTTACGCGCACCGCTGTGACTAGGGCGTCGGATCGAGAGCGCCGCGGGTTCACCGATTTCCGCTACATCCAAGAGGGCCGGCCCATGCCCGGTCCGGATGACCGGTGGGGCTACTACGGCGACCGGCCCATCCCTTACAACATCGACTACCAGGTCAGCGTACTTACGCGGCTGCAGGCGCAGCAGAGCGAGCTCATGGCACGCCTGGCCCGCGGAGACCTGCTCCCCGAGCGCGGCGGCTACATCCACATCGAGCCCATGGGCGTCATCGCCAGCCTGGATTTGCTGGGCGGCCCTGAGCTTTCTTCCCAGGTCGACTCTCACGGAAAGCGCCTGTTCTCCGTCAACTACGTCGTACGGGTGTTCACCGAATTCTCGCCGTATGAGGTCAAGCGCTTCGAGGCGGTCGAGAAGGTCACCGGGAAAATCAACGATTTCGATTACCAGTCCGACCGTGACGGGGCCGTCGTCGGGTCCTTCACCGCACCTGAAGTCTAGGAGTTTTTCTTGGCAACCTACTTGACGCCCGGAGTTTACGTCGAAGAGAATCTGGCGCCCGCGAATCGTGGCGACGGATCTGCTTCGCGTGCGATCGGCGCATTCGTGGGCCTGGCTCCCAAGGGGCCGACCATCCCGACCCGGGTTCGGTCCTGGGCGCAGTACGTCAACCTGTTCGGCGGCTTTTCCGGCTCGAACGGGTCCTATCTGCCGTACGCGGTTTACACCTTTTTCTCCAACGGCGGCGGCTCGTGCTTCATCGTGCGTACGACCCGTTCTGACGCCGTGGCGGCCAAGGCAGATCTGATGGACTCGACCACGGGCACCCCGCTGGCCGGTTTCCAGGTGACCGCCCTGGCCGAGGGATCGTGGTCCAACACCACGAGCGTGCGGATCCTCCCGACCGGCGCGACGCGGGGCCGGTTCGATCTGCAGGTGATCGACGACGGCCGGGTAGCCGAGCGGTTCGGCGACATGTCGAGCGACCCCAACGACCCGCGTTACGTCATCTCCATCGTCAACTCGCCGTACGCGGGATCGCTGCTGGTGAAGCTGACCAACAAGAAGATCACCGAAGCCTACGTCTACGACGAGGTCAAGGACATCATCCCGGCTCAGTCGGTCACCCTGACCGGCGGCGCCGACGGCACCGGCCCGTATGACTATGTGGAGAACACCAAGCTGCTGGCCGACGTGCCGGGCGCGACGTTCGATCTCAATCTGCCGGCGATCTCTGACCCCAACATCATCAACCCGATCGTCGACTGGGCCTCCAAGAACGGCCGCGTGTTCGTGGTCATCGACGGCCCACGGGCGGCCGAGGGCGCGACCAGTGCGCAGGTGATGCAGGGCTACCAGGCGCTGGTGGAGGGTCCGACCTCGCTGCTGGCCAACTCCTACGCGGGTGTGTACGGGCCGTGGCTGATGTGCTCGGATCCCGCGAGCTCGATGTTCGGTGCGGTGCGGCTGCTTCCCCCGGGCGGCGCGGTGATCGGCCAGATGGCCAAGACCGATGTTTTCCGGCACGTGGCCAAGGCGCCGGCCGGCATCGAGACGGTTCTGGCCAACGTCCTCTCCGCGGAGGCGCGCTTCACTGAGCCCGAGCTGGACATCCTGGGCGACGCGCACATCAACGTCATTCGGATGATCCCCGGCTACGGCCACTGCATTTTCGGCTCAAGGACGCTGAAGCGGGAGCTTCCGGACAAGTACGTTCCCGTCCGCCGGTTCCTCATCTACCTGCGCAAGTCCCTGTCCGACCAGTCGCGGTGGGCGGTGTTCGAGCCGAACGGCCCCGATCTGTGGGACCGGCTGCGGCTGTCGATCACTCACTACCTGTCGATGCTGCGCAAGGCCGGAATGCTCCAGGGCAAGTCGGATTCCGAGGCCTTCTTCGTCCGCTGTGACGGCGACAACAACCCGCAGAGCGAAATCAACGCAGGCCGGGTGAACGTCGATATCGGGGTTGCCCTGAGGTATCCGGCCGAATTTGTGGTCATCAAAATCGGGCAATTCGACGGTGGCACTGACACCAACGAGGAAGCCATTTTCTAAACCCCCGGAGGTAGGTTCCCCCTATGGCTACTCAGGCCACCCGACTGAAGGAAGACCCGCTGCGGTCTTTCCGATTCAAGGTCGTTTTCGGCGGCGCCGGTACAGGCGACCGCTATAAGTTTGGCCAGGCCGGCTTCATGAACGTCTCCGGCCTTTCCATGACCACGGAGGTAATTCCGTACCGCGAGGGCGGGATGAACACGACCACGCGGAAAATGCCTGGTCAGAGCGATTTCTCTCCGGTGTCGATGTCGCGCGGCCTCATGGTCGGCGAGCCGGCGATGATGCTTTGGATGAATGACCTGTTCGACGCCCTTCAGGGTTCTGCCGGGTCGAAGATTCCGGATTTCCGGATGAACATCGACATTTATCTTCTGGCTCACCCGTGGCCTGGTCCCGACCCGATCGCGCTTGCCGGTTGGCGTCTTCTGAATGCATGGCCCACGTCGGTTGCGTTCAGTGATCTTGACGCCGGCGCCAACAGTATTTCGATCAACCAGATGTCGCTGGCCCACGAGGGTTGGTACTTCAAGCTCAACCCGGACATCTCTGGTACCGGCGTCGTTCTCTAAACGCAATTTGGACCGTTCCAAACCGGTCGCTCAGGCGGCCGGGACAACCCCGACAAGGACACCCCCATGGACAACCAGATCATCCACGACCCGATCGTCCCGGCCGCTCCGGTACTGCCCCGCAACGACCCCGCAGGCTTCCCCAGCCTGCCCCCGCTCCCGCAGCCCGCGGTGTTCGACCCGATGGCCCCCGCGCCGTACGACCCCATGGCGGACGCCCAGCACCCGGCCGAAAACCCCGGCGTCGTCTCCGACGTCGCGGCGGTGATGTCCTCCTCCATCAACCACACCACCATCGGGGCGCCGGCCCCCGACACCATCACCCTGCCCGTCCCCGTCGTCTTCAACGGCGTCCTGGTGCGAACGGGCCGCGTGCGCGAGCTCACCGGATACGACGAGGAGGAGCTGGCCCGCGCCGCCAACTCCGGGATCCCCGAGCGAATGCCCGAGACCCTGCTGCAGCGCGGCGTAGTCGCTCTCGGCGACACCAAGCCCTCGCCGGCGGACCTGGAGAACTTGCCCGTCGGTGTGCGGGACGCGCTGCTGCTGGCCATCCGCACGGCCACCTACGGCTCCGAAATCCACTTCGAGAAGCTGCGCTGCCAGCGCTGCAGCAAGGACTTCGAGCTCCGCTACGACCTGGACGACGTCCCCACCACCAGCCTTGACGAGACGGTCCCCGCGGTGGTTTCCGTTGCACTGCGCAGGGGCGGCCGAGCCCAGGCCCGTTTCGCCACCGGCGCCGACACCAAGGCCATCCTCGCGGCCATCCGCGACCGCCAGATCAACCGCGCCGAGCAGGACACGATCCTGCTGGCCCGGACCCTCACCTCTCTGACCGACGCCCACGGCGCGGGGATCCGACTGCCCAATGGGGAGGCGCTCGACATCGCGCGCTCAATGTCGATGCCCGACCGCTCGGCCATCCTGCGCGCCCTGGAAGACCAGCGGCCCGGCCCCCGCCAGGAAGACGCCACGGTCACCTGCCCGGAGTGCGAGCAGGAGACGGAGGTACCGCTGTCTCTCGACGTGCTGTTTCGCGATTGATCGAGACCTGCTGTTCGACGCCTACGAGCTGATCATTTTGAGCTTCACCGGATGGACTCTCGCCGACGCCCGCGCCCTGACGGCTGCCGAACGCAGGTTCTTCCTGCACCGCGCCTCTGAACGCGCCCAACGAAGGAGTCTGGCCACCCTGTGAGCACCAACCCGCCCGACGGGCAGTCACCCATGCTCGGTCTCAAGCCGCTGCAGGACGCCACCGAGAAATTCGCCCACGCGACCTCCCTCATCTCCGGCGACCACAAGAAGTTGGTGACCGAGCTCGGCCAGCTGACCAAGGCGCTCAATGGCCTGTCGGCCGCGCTGGGCAACTCCGGCGGCGTCCGGGCGGGTAACGGCAGCGGTCCGGCCGGGTCGGTCTGGGCCAAGCTCAACAACATGGTGGCCGGCTCCGGCCTGCCTGGGACAAACCAGCACGGCCCCCAGCAGGCCGGCGGCCAGACCCCGCGGGGCGGAGCTCGCACCCCGACCGGCGGACACTCCTACGGCACCAACGGCGGCGGATCAACCTTCGGCGGCATGGCCGCCGGCGCGGCGCCGGCTGGCGGCCACGGACCGGGCTACTTCGCGCGCACCATGGCCGCGGTGTCCGGCACCACCCCCAAGTCCTGGGGCACCCAGTACAACCGGATGGAAGCCGGCCTCAACACGCTGCGCTGGGGCGCCGGCATCGCCGCACAGCGCGGTGTCGATCAGATGGACGCTCAGGTCGGCATCGGCGCCCACAACAACCTGCTCAACACCTACGGCTCCCACACCCAAAGCCAGGTCGACCGAAACGGCGTCCTAAGCAGCGTGCTCGGCGCCTCGCGCACCACCCCCGCAACCTACGGCGGCATCGGGATCAACGCCCAGGCGTCGGTACAGAACGCCCAGGATGCGATGGGCGGCTGGAGCGTGGCCGCGGCCTACTCCGGCGGGATGAACAGCAACTCCGGGCAAAAGCGCTACGACGCGCTGAAGAACGCCGCCGCGGGCCTGGGCTACGCCAACGTCGGCATGGGCTGGTCCAAGAGCACGCAGCTGGTCGGCAACATGATGAAGCCCTCCAACAGGCTCAACATGATGCTGATGGGCCTGCCAGACCCGGTGGCCTCCGACGGCTCCTACAAGGGCAATGCGGCGTTCTACTCCGCCTTCCTCAAGCGCATCTACCAGGGCCGCAAAGCCGTTCCCGAGAACGTTTTCTCTGACGACTTCCGCGAAGGCGGCGTCGGCCTGGAAAACCTGCGGATGATCGTCGGTGAGGAAGGCGCGCAGGCCATGCTGCCCTACCTGGCCGGCTACAACCGCGCCACGGCCCAGGGTAAGGACACCAAGGACTTCGACGAGGTCCAGTCCAAGTCGAACCTGGCCGGCGACAAGTACGACAAATTCCGCAAGATCAATGACACCAAGTACGGCATCAAGGACCAGTTCTCCAAGGTCCAGGAGCGGGCCAACGCCAAGTCGCGCGCCTCGGAGCTGACCGGCAACGAAGAGTACATGGACGCCCTGGATACCTCCTCCAGCGCCATGCACACCTTCTCCGAGGCGGTCGCCGCCTTCGTCAACGCGCCGATCATCGGCGACATCAAGAACTTCTTCAAGGGCATGGCCGCCGGGTTCTCCGGCGCCGGCGACATGCCCCAGCAGATGATGATCAACGGCCAGTCGTACATGCTCTCCCAGGGTGACGCTCCGGCCGGCGGCGCCTCGGCTCCGGTGCTGTCCGGTGGCCTTCCCCCGGGTGGCGGGGCCGGCAGCAGCGACATTGAGGCCCAGCAAAAGCGGCTGGCCAGCCTGGCCACCAGCTACGCCACCGGCAGCCGCAAGTACAAGTACTCGATGCGGTACCGCGACGAGGACGGTTATTTCGACTGCTCCAGTTTCGTGTCCCGGGTGTATTCGCAGCTGGGCTACAAGGTCGGTCCGATCACGACCAACATGTGGTCCCAGGGTGAGCACGTCGACTGGGACGATCTGCAGCCCGGCGACATCCTGCTGTGGGCGCGCGGCAAGCCCGGGGCGGCCTCCGGTGCGGCCGAGCACACCGAGATGTACATCGGCAACGGCAAAACCGTCGGCACGAGCTCGCAGGGCAAGAACGGCAACACCATCCAGATCCAGCAGTTCCGCCGCGGAGACTGGGACGACGCGCGGCGCATCGTCGGCTCCGGATCAAAGCGGGGTAAGGCGACCAAGGAGACCAGCCCAGACGGCGGGGGAGGCGACGTCGCCACCGCGGCCACGGACTCCGCGGACTCCGCGGACTCCTCCGGCTCCACCGCGAGCACCGCCGGCTACAGCGGCGGCGGGGGAGGCGGTGGCGGCGGTTCGATGGGGCTCGGCTCGCCCAACGCCGCGGCCTACTCCACCAGCGAACTGTCGGCACTGGCGGGCATCCTGGCCGGCGGCGGCGGCGGGGGTGGTGGCGGTGGTGTGGTCAGCGGCGCGGCCGGCGACGCAGCCACCTCAGAGGAGGAACTGCCGCAGGAGCTGCGCGGCACTCGCCAGGAGCCCAGCGGTAAGGACTCCGAGGTCTCCACGGCGCTGAGCTCCAAGGACAAAAAGCGGCTGGGAGGGTTGAAGGACGCCCCCGTCAACCCCGACCGTCACGCCAAGCGCCGCGGGGATCCCTCCCTGACCCGGGCGGGCAACAAGCTCGGCTTCGGCGGCGACCTGACGCTGAACTACGCCCCGGCCGGCCACCCGGCCGCCAACACCGGCCGAAACAAGGGCCTGGCCAAGCGGATGCTCAAGGCGCAGGGCTGGAGCGACAAGGAGTGGTCGCCGCTGGAGAAGCTCTGGACCAAGGAAAGCGGCTGGAGCGAGTGGGCTGACAACGACGGCTCCGACGCCTACGGCATCCCCCAAGCGCTGCCCGCCTGGAAGATGTCCAGCGCGGGGGAGGACTGGCGGGTCAACCCGGCCACCCAGATCAAGTGGGGCATGGGCTACATCAAGGACCGCTATGGCAGCCCGACCAAGGCCTGGGCGCACAGCGTGGCCAAGGGGTGGTACGACTCCGGCGCCTGGCAGGTGCCCGACGACCAGGAAGCCGTCGTCCACAAGGGCGAAATGATCATCCCGTCCGCCCAGGCCCAGACGATCCGTGACGCCCTGATCCAGCAGAACCTCGGCGGCGCGGTGACCGGCAACGGCGGCACGTCGTCGACCGGGGCGCCCGGCACGGGCGGGGTGACGCTCAACTTCGGCCCCGGATCCGTCGTGCTCACCTTCGGCGCCGGCACCTCCCCGGAGACCGGTAAGAGCGCCGCGTCGGCCTTCATCAAGGAACTGGAACGCAAGGAGCTGTATCAGCAGATCGCACGCGGAGGAGTAAAGACCATTGGCGCCCGTTAATCCCAACAGCAACGGCACGTTCGACCGACGGATCACCACCTACGGGTCCGTCGGCACTGTCGACTCCTACGGCCGCGGCGTCGCCGCCCGTGAGGTGGCGCCCGAGCGCGGCTACATCCGCACCGACCCCAAGGCGTTCGGAGCCGACGGCACCAAGCCGGCCTTGCGCTACCTGTACTTCCTGTATAACCCCGCGACGATCTCGACCAACTACGGCATGCAGTGGGACGCGCCGACCACTGCGCTGGCCGTGCGCACCGACTCCGGCCAGGCCGACCCGCTCACCCAGCTGCAGCAGGGCCTGGACTTCTCCCTGCTGTTCGACCGGACGTATGAGGTCATGGACGGCGACAACGAGGGCGCCTGGCGAGACGTGCGGGCAGCTTTGGCCATGACCGGAATCATGAATCGGGTCGGCGAGGAAGCCATGTACTCCTCAGGGTCGAATTTCGACACCGGGCCGATGTTGCCGATCCCCATGTATTTCCATTTCGGTAACCAGCGCAGCGGCCTGACCTACTACGGATACCTGACCAGCCTTTCGATCGAGTACACGCATTTCAGCAAAGACATGGTGCCCATCCGCGTGGGAATGCGGATGAGCGCGAACATGCTTCCCTCCATGAAGTCCAGTTCGCTGTACCAGCCGCCGCCGGTGCGCACGCTGGACGATTACCTGGGGTGGGACACCGGAAACGGTCAAGGCCCCGGCCCGTGGGCTGACGGGTATCAGTTCCCGTCCGACAAGGCCACCTGGGATCCGGCTGATTTCGACCTGGGAGACATTCCCAACCGATGGGTGCCCAACGGCAGCCCCTACCCGACGGTCTGGAGGTAGCGATGAGCCGCTACGACACCATGGCGCCCCAGATGACGACCTACCGGGGCAAGCTGACGCGGTGCATACCGCTGCGGCCCAACCCGGCGCGGGCCTTCTCCTTCACCTTCCACCAGGTGGACGAGGCCGGCGAGCGCGTCGACCTGATCGCCGCCAAGTACTGGGGAGATGCCCGGCTGTGGTCGGAGATCGCCGACGTCAACCCCGAAATCCTGTACTGGGGGACGTTGAAGCCCGGCACGGTCATCCGGGTGCAGTATGTCTGACCTGCGCGTTCACTATGAGGTGCGGTTCGCCGGCCGCAAACTGTCGCCGGCACCGTTCTCGGTCTCCTTCGAGCGGGCCGTCTCCCACAACACCGTGGCCACCGTGCGGGCGCTGTACCCCGAGGCGCTGCCGATGCGCTACCGGCCGCAGCTGCCGGCCGCCGGCACGCCGGTAGAGGTCCAGTGGGGGATCGCGCCGGCGCAGCTGCGGACCTGGTGGGGCTATGTCCACCACTCGCGGCCCGACCACGACCACCCCGAGGGGCCGGGCATGGAGGCCGTCTCCTACGTGCTGGCCGGCACCGGCCACGCGATGGAGACCCAGCGGACCAAGGACTGGCGCAAGATCACCGATAGCGGTATCGCGTTGAAAATCGCCGAGGACTACGGCCTGTCCGCGGTGGTCCACAAGACGACCCGCATACACCCCTACCTGCTGCAGCCTGGTGTCTCCGACCTGGACTGGTTGAGGTTG
>NZ_JAUSRB010000003.1 GCF_030811595.1 Streptosporangium brasiliense | reverse complement strand
CAGCACCGATACCCCTCACGGCCAAGCCCGCTCGCGGGCTTTACGGCATCGACTCTGCTCATCAACTAAGTTACATGCAACTATATTATTAAACTGATACTGTTAACCACTAAACGCATCTGTCTAACACCTCGATGCGGCGCCCATCCGGTGACGTGATCGCCTGTGTTGGTCAGGACCCGGATTGCTCGGCCCTATGAGCCTGGTTGATTCGATCCTCCAAGCAGGAGCACCCCCAGCCAGCCCGATCGCGACCACTTTGATTCGATCCCAGCCCCCACGGGCTGACCACCACCCATCACGCATGAACCGCTGTTCGGGTGACAGGTGGTGGTCAGCACCGCCGGACGTCTCAAGGCTGTGACGGCATGACGAGGTGGTTGCTCATCCGGCGTTCAGCTGGTCATATCGGCTCTGAAGTCCAGACCGCTCATGTCCTCGAAAACCCAGTCCGGTTCGGTTTCCTCTTCGTCCCAGCCGGTCAGGCCGTAAGCTCGGGCAAAGCCCTGGTTGAAGGCGTTGTAGGCGGCGTCCTCTCCGTTGGCGAGCCAGGCGTCGATCGTGTTCCCTGCCACCTCGGAGTCAATGTGGTAGTCGTCGAACCTGCGTTTGCGGCGGTATTGCGCCTCCGCGCTCAGCGGACCGCAGACCGCCGTACCTGACATCCGCATGCCGCGGCTGCGCATCAGTGACTCACGCCGGGTTCCCAGGATCTGGCGGCGTCCCTGGGGAGTGGCTCGTACGCGGTCTGCGACTGTACGGAGAGCATTGAGGGCGTCGGGTTGGGGCGCTCGGATACGCTGGCGTCCGGTCTGGGTGATCCAGCGTTCGACCGTACGGGGGGCACGGCCCACGATGGGGGCGATGGCGCGTGCGATCGCGGCCTTGCTGGCCCCGGGGGGGACACCGACTGATCGGGCTGCGATGCGGACCAGCTCGGGGACGCTGTTCGGGTCATGTCCGGTGATCATCCGGTAGACCTCATCCCTGTTGGCCCTGGCGTAGCCGGCGAGGTCGGGGTTGGAGACGCGTTCGTCACCCCGAGGCATGCCGGCCTCGGCTCAAGTCAGAGGGGGCGCTGGTGGTCAATGGTGTCCAATCGGCGGCGGGGGTCAGGACGTTGTAGGGGAAAGGCTTGCGGGAGGCGAGCAGCTCGGCGACGTCTTCCAGCCGGGCTGAAGCCTTGTGTTTGACCTGGCCCAGGCGTAGTCCTGTCTCCAGAGGTGCTGGGCAGGCGGTCATCGGGTCGGGGTCGGCGGAGGCGAACAGCACGTTGTCGGTGTCGATGACGGCCAGTGGGAAACGTCCGCTGACCTCGCCGATCTTCACGAGTTTGCGGAGCAGGTTCGCCCGTGCCTGGGCGATGATCGTGTGACGCCAGTCGGGCCGGTGGAAGAGCTTGCCTTCGCGGTATTGGGAACTGCCCAGGGCGCCGATGGTCGCCTTGTAGACGTCTTTGACTGCTTCCAGCAGTGGTTCGGCGTCGGTGTCGCCTTCATCGCGTAGCTGAAGCAGGTGGAGCCGGGCCTGGTCGATGGTGGTGCCCCATTTGTTGAGGTAGGTCGTCTTGCGTTCCCAGACGTAGGCCTCAATGATGTCCGGCTCCAGGTCGAACAGGTCCGCCGCGACTCGCAGGGTGGGTGAGGTGAACCATGCTGTGCCGTCCTCGCGGGGGCGGGCCAGGTTCACAAAGGGTGTGGGCAGTGTCCAGGTGTCCCAGTGGGGGACTTTGATCAGCCAGTAGCCGGCCCTCTTGGGGTCGAACCGTAGCGGTGTCTTGTCATCGGCGACGAAGTGGTCGACACCGTCAAGTCCCAGCGGGGCATGCATCGCAGCCGACAGGAACATCGAATTGAAGTCGTAGGCGTGAAGGAAGGGCATGTCGACTTCGGCGCCGCGTGGTGGCCGGGACCAGCTGTTGTGCCCTTGATAGTCGCCTTCGCCGGGAAGTTTTGCGGGAGGGATCGGTTCGACCGGCTCGGTGACGACAATTTTCCGGTCGGTATCGCACAAGGCGATCAGGTCTTCTCCGGTGGCGGCGCTGGAGACGCGGAATGGCAGGCCGAGCTCGGTGGCGTAGCGCTGCAGGCGTTCGGCCAGGGTGGGGGGGGTGGGGTCGTCGGCCAGCAGGGTGTCCATACCTGCGGCCTCCACCAGGGGGATCAGGCACAGCAGAGCTCCGGCGCCGTCGGCGCGCCACATGCGTATCCATGGGACGAGTTTTTCGGTGGCGGCTCGGCTCACTCTCCAGCCGACCGGGAAGGACGAGGTGATGAATGGGTGGTTGGCGGCTTCGGCGAGGACCTTCTCTTGGTCGCGGATCCGTTCCGGGAGGTCGACGGGGAGGCCGACCTGGCGGATCAGGTCGGCGGTCATCCAGATCTGGCCGACCTCGGGAAGGGTCTTGCCGCCTCCCCAGCCCAGGCGCAGGTCGACTGCGAGCTCGGCCAGCTGGCCGAGGTGGGTGAGCGGGGTGGGTAGGTCGATCACCTCTCCGCCTGGTAGGTGGATGCCGCTGACGTCGGCCACCGCCGCCGGTGCTCGCCAGCGCTGTCCGGTAGCTGCGGGCTGTGGTGCGGGGGACTGCTCGCCGGTGTGGTCGAAGGGGGTGTCGGTGTGGGAGGTGGCTTCGGGAAGTTCGCAGGTGACGTGGACGACGATGTCGTCGAAGGTCACCACGCACGGGTCGCCGCAGACCACACAGGGCTGAGCCTCGGTCAGCAGCTGTGATCTCATGTCCGGATCCTCTTTCTGGGGACCAGCGGTTCGGTGTGCGGCGGTCTCGGAGCTGGTGACGTCCGTGGGCTCGACGGGGAGGTTCTGGGCAGACCTCTCGCCAGGGGTCGTCGTCGCGTCGTGGACCAGCTTCACCGGAGGGCCACCCGCATCGGGGGCAGGGCCTGGGCTTTCCTCGTCATCGTCATCGGTGCCGAAGCCGAAGACCTTGGCTTCGGACAGATCCCAGACTCGGGGGCGGTCGCCACCGGGCATCGTCCGTGGATGTGTCCGGCGGATCTTGTTGCCGTGGATGAGGACTTTCAGTGCTTCTGTCTCTTCCAGTGCCTCTCCGGTCGAGTACATCGTTTCTTCGTAGGCGTCGCCCATGGCGGCGGCCAGCTGCCGGATCGCGGCCAGGGTGAGCTTGGGCTCCAGGTACAGGCGGCGGCCTTCGTCGGTGTCGGCGTAACAGCCGATCAGCTGGCGTCCTGGTCGCATCGTCGAGATCGCGCGTCCCTGGCTGTCCAGTCGGCCGTCCTGGTCTACGTGGTAGCCGTAGCGGGGAGCGATGTCGGAGTGTGGTGCGGTTCCGTTCTGGCTGGTGATGTAGCCGTAGCGGCCGCGCAGGACGGCGGCGATCATCGACAGGATCTTGTGGCCGTGGCTGACCGGCTCATCGGGGTGGGACTGGGAGTCGCCTGCCGCGGTCAGGCCCTTCCAGGCCTGTTCCCATGTCTGATCTGCCTGGGCGCCGGTGTAGACGCCGACGTCGACGAGGTGGTCGAGCATGGCCCGCCAGCCGGCCGCCAGATTGGCCAGAGCCTCGGCGGTCCGTTCGGCGTATCCGGCCTCCCGCCAGGCCCGAGCATAGTCCAGCAGGCGCTGCTGGGTCAGCTCCAATACCTGTTCGCGGCGGCCGGCGATCCAGCGGATGAAGGAGGCCATCACCAGGGCGCGGCCGTGTCGGGAAGTCTTCTCCCACAGTGCCTCGCGGACCTCAGTGGCGATCTCGCCCTTGCGGAAGGGGACCGTAAGCGCCCGCTCGGTCGCGCTGGCCGCTGACGGTCCGACCTCTCCGGTGACGATCAGCGAGCCTCGTGGCGGGGTGGGTGTGCGCAGCTCGGCCTCGCGGTCCAGCCGGTCCCTTGTCTCACCGTTGTATTGAAGGCGGATGATGCCGCCCAGGCGTTCGGCGGCTGCGCGCATCGAACGGTCCGGGGCGGCGTCGTCGGCGAGAGTGAGGGTGTCGCGCATCAGGTAGAGGGTCCTGGCGGCGGCGTTGGCGGTGGCGCCGCGTTCGGACAGGGAGATCACCGAGGCGTCGAACGGCAGGTCGGGGGCGAAGTGGTGCAGAGCGACCTTGGCCATTGAGGTCTTGTAGGAGCCCTTGCCGCCGATCAGGGCGACCGCCGGCGCGGTCCGGGTGATCGCGGCCCGGTAGGCGATACCGGACAGGACCGCGCCGATCCGTGGCGGCAGCAGTTCCAGCAGCCCGGTCGAATGTTGTGCGGCGGCGGCCAGTGCGGTGCGCTCCCCGTCGCGGGAGGGTGGCTCAGGCAGGCGGTAGAGGGCCAGCTTGTGCGGGAAGTGCGTGGGCACGTTCACCGGGCCGTCGGCGCCGATGCCGCCACCGGCGTGCACGTAGATGTCGCCGTCAGGGGTGGGGATCCAGCCGGGTGCGTTGTGCAGCACCTGGACTTCGGCCAGCGGGCTGGTCATGCGGATCGCGTCACGGATGCGGGCCAGGCCGCCGCGGGAGGAGTCGTAGGTGACACCCGGCCAGGGCAGGTCGTCCAGCCAGGTGCCCTTGCCGAAGTCGTCCCGGTTGACGCGCAACTGCCGTATCTCGCCGGGTGCCTTGGGGTGTTCCAGCTCCATCAGGTATCCGCTGGTCACCGGTGGGTCGTCCGGGTCCACCAGGCTGCCGCGCTGCTCGACCCGGATGATCCGTGCGGTGCAGCCCAGCACGGTGTCGTAGGTGATGGTGCCCTTGACCCGGTCGTGGCGCACCCGTACTAGTTCGCCGTGGCGGACCATGTAGGTCGGTCGCTGGTTGGGCTGTTCGGGAGTGCTGCCGCCCGGGCCTCCGTCACCTGGGCCTCCGTCGTCGCCTTCCCCGTCGCCGTGCAGCAGCCGCAGGGCCGGTCGGAACTCCTCCAGAAGGGCGCCCGCGGCCAGGTGGGCAGCCGCGGTGATGCCCGCGGTGGGCTCCACGACCCGGATCGTCGCAGCCACTTCGGCCAGACGGCCCATGATGTCGCGGGCGCAGGCGTAGCCGCCGGTGTCACGGTCGGCCACGACCACCACGGAGGCGTCGGCCAGCAGGGCGGCCAGTTCGGGACGCCAGGCCAGGGCGCAGGCTCCGGCGGCCTCGATCGCCGTGGCGTTCTCGGCTGTGATGGCCAGATACAAGGCCTCGCCGCGGGCGGCTGCCAGCCGTATGCGTAACTGGTCCTCGTCGAGTGTCTGAAGCTCCTGGAGGCTGCGTCCGGCCTCCAGGTGGTCGGTGACGTCGTTGCCCGTCACGGGCTCTGTCACGCGTATTGAGGCGGTGAGCGGTGCCAGCTCGGCCAGCAACCGCCGTGCACGGGCGTAGCCGGCCGCGTCGCGGTCGGCCACGATCACCACATGCGCGCCCGTCAGCTGGCGTGTCAGGCTCTCGTGCCAGTTTCCCGCGCCCGAGGCGTTGGTCGTGCCGCACACTCCGGCAGCGGTCAGGGACTCGCTGTCTTTTTCCCCTTCGGCCAGGAAGACCGGCCGGTCGGCGGCGATCGCCTCCAGGACCTGGGGCAGTCGGTAGAGGACCTTCCGCCCGGGCGCGCCCGGCACCCAGCGGCTGGAGTCCGGATCCCAGTGCTTCTGGGAGAAGGACTTGCTGTGGCCGTGCTCGTAGCGCCGTTCTTTACGGATCACCTGGCCGACTCGCAGGCCGTGCTCGTCGAAGTAGGTGTAGGTGGCCACCTGCCGCCAGCCGCTGGTCGGTCTTCCCAGGGTGGGCTTGGCCGTTCTGGCAGGGACGCCGCCGGTCGCGGCGGCCGGGGTGGTCGGCTGTAGCCGGCGTCGCTGGCGTGCGGGCTGGGAGGTCTGGTCGAGCTTGGACGGGACGGGATCGTCCCACAGGTCGCTCATCCGCAGATCTGCGGCCTCCACGATGAGTTCGATGGCGCAGCCGGCATGACAGTGCATCAGCGTCTGCCCGTTACGCCAGCTGATCGATACTGACGGGCTGTCGTCTTCGTGGATGGGGCACTGCACCTGTGCCTGGTCGCCGCGCGGACGCACGACGGAGCCGAGGCGATCAAACGCCTCAAGCACGCGTCGCAGCGATGCTCGCGGTTCGACGGCCAGCACGGTCACTGGGGCAATTCCTCCTGTCACAGACCTCGTAGCCTGTGTTACGACCTGTACTCCAGACGGGCTTTTGCGTCCCCGGATGTCGCGTGAGGAGGTCCCCAGCTGCTTGTCCGGACAGGCGCCGATTCGGGCCTGCAGGGCAAACAACTTCAAAGGATCACGTCAAGGCGGTGGCAGGAGTGTGTGTGACACGGGCATTGTGAGTCACAGCTAGCTCGACACGCCGGGAGTGATCCCAATATGGGACTCGCCGGGCAAGACGGGCTACACTCTTAACTAGCTCCACGACGGAAGCCCGTCTGGTGCTAGCTCCACGACGGAAACCGGTCTGGGAAAACACGATTCCGCGTGATTCTTTGTGGGACCCCCTGCGGCGCCAACCGCGGGGGTTCTTCATTTGTGGCCTACGCGCTGAGAGACATCGCCTCCCAGTCGACGTTGGCGAGAATCGCAGCCAGCAGATCGGCCTGTGACATGCCACGGCGCTCGGCCTCCTGCTTGAAGCGCTGAGCATAGGGCACAGGGACCTCACCCTTGACTAGTTTGCGAGGGCCCTTCGAAGGACGCCCCATCTTGGCCTTGCCCTTGATCTGGGTCTCGCTCTCCATGTGACCATCTTTCCAGTACTAGAAAGTCGAATGCGACTGTTTCCGGTTCTTCGGCGTGTCGCGGCTGCCTTCCACCAGTATCCACCTGCATCTGACGCTCCAGCCTGGCCTTCAAATGACTTCGATCCGGTTGCTCACGGTGTGACATCACCCCAGGCGGCAGGGTGTCGCGCTGCAGGTGACGTAAGGATCTCTCATCGAGCCGTCGCCGATGTAGAAGTCTCGAAAATCGCCTCATCGAATCCTTAGAACCGAAGCGCTCCTCCTGGGCCGGCACGTTTCCGCAGCTCAGGACGCCCTTTGAGGTGATAGTTGTGCAGACAATCATGTAGAGGAGAGATTCTGCGCCTGAACGCAACATGGTCTCCAAAAAGTGGTGCAGTGGTGCAGCGGCGGGCATCGATGCAGGTCAGAGGGGGTTTTTTGCTGCACCACCGGTGCACCACTCACCGGGTCCTGCACCACTTCCGGGGGCCCTGCACCACTTCTAGATGGCTCCTGCACCACTTCTAGATGGCCGCTTCGGGTTCTAGATGGGTGGCTGCTCCGGGTTGAGCCGCTCAGTGATGTCGGTGCCCATCGGATCCGAGGTCGATCAGGGGACCCTGTGAACGGCCGGGTGGGAGGGGAAACAGAGCGGCGGCCGGGCGGACCCACCTTCAAAGGTGGGTCCGCCCGGCCGCCGGTGAGCCAGGAGTGCTGAACACCTGATGGTCGACGACCGTCGGTATCGAGCTGCGACAGGGGGCGGGAGGGCTCGGAGCCGATCAGCGGCTGAGTGCCGGACTATCCCCGTGTCTCGGGGTCGTCGTCAAGGAGGTATGCCTCGACCGCCACCGACACCAGGGTGGACAGATGCTCAGCGCCGGTCTCCGTGACCAGCTCGTTCAGGACCTCGATCTCCGCCGGGCGCAGCTGGACCGGCCACAGGACACGGCGCGCCCCAGGCTCCGACTTGGATCGCAGGTTGACGCGAGTGGGGAATCTGGAGCCCTTCGGCCGTGTGACCTCGAGGCGCGCTTTCACCAGCGGTGACAGGACGTCCTGCTCCAGGGCGTGGTCGATCGCATCCATGGCCAATCGGGCGTAGTCGATCTTTTCTGCCCGGGCCACGTCTCGGGCCTTTTTCTTGGCCTCGGGCGTCAAGTAGACGCTGACCTGCTCCGGTGTCTGGTAGCCCGACGGCCTGGTCGCGGCCGTCGCTCGGGAGCGGGGGCGCGGTGCGGTCTTCCGCGCAGGTCTGGTCGCGTCGGCCGGCTGTCGCTGAGATGGCCGCGCGGCGGACAGAGGTGCCTCGTCCTGGACCGGCTCCGTGCCCGCGGGCTCAGAGGAGGCGTCGCTCTCGACGGCCTGTTCTGGGGCCGTCTCGGCCGGTGCCTGCCCGTCGGGGGTGGTGGGGGCAGGGCCCGCTTCTTTCGCGGGCTCCTGGGCCCCGTCAGGAGCGGCAGCGGGTGTGCTGGCGGGTGCCTCGGGGATCCGCGAGGCAGGAGTGGGGGCGACTTCCTGCACCGGTGAGGTCTGCACAGAGGCCACCTGCGTTGGTGGCGCCTCAGGGGAAACCGTCTCAGGGGCCTGCTCCGGTGCAGGCTGAGCGACCAGGCTGGTCAACGCGCTGCTGCCTCTGCGTCCCCGTTGCCGAGTCATCCCGGTCAGCCGTGGTGTGGGTGGCTTCTCGTCGAAGAAGTCGGTGGTGGTCATGCGTGCGCCTCCGCCTCGAGCTCGAGAGCCCGCTTGATGATCTCTGCTGTGACCTCTTCTATCTCGATGGCGGAGGTCTCGGCGGATTCCACGCTGAGGTTGAGCTGGTGTCGCCGGGAGTGTTCTTTCCAATCCTCACCAGCGGTGAGATCGGCGAGTTCGGTGAAGGTCTTGCCGCGCTTGCGGCACTCGCGGGCCACCTTGACGGCACGGGTGATCACGGTCTGGAGGATCGGTATCCCGGAGTCGCCCAGGACCTCGGTGATCTCGCGTCGCGATTCGGCGAGGAAGCCGATCTCGCGGACGCCGATCACTTCTCCTTCGGAGTTCTTGACCTTACGGAGATTGGTGCGGTCGAACCCGAACAGCAGCACGCCGAGCGGGGTAAGGGACGGGTTGAGCCGTGCCGAGGCCTCGAAGACGTCGCTGACGCCCTCCAATCCCTGGATGCTGCCCTGGTCGAAGCAGACGGGGATCAGGACGTATTCCGCCGCGACGGCGGCGAGGTACTGAAGGTCGACGATGTTGGGCGGGCAGTCGATCAAGATCCACTCGTAGTCGTCGGATATCTCCGCGATGGCCTGAGCGAGAGACAGCATGATCTCTCGTCCCGGATCCATCGAGCGAGTCCCGATGATGGACGCGGTGATCCTCTTGAGGACCTTGCCTCCGGGGATCACATCCAGGTTGGGGCGCACGTCCCGGATGACGTGGAGAGGTCCGGTGCCCTCCACGACGTTGATGATGCTCTGGCCTTGGTCGTCGCCGGTCCTGCCCTGGTAGCCCAGGTCGAGGCCGAGATTGCCCTGCGGGTCGAGGTCGATGCAGAGGATCCGCTTGCTGGAGCCCGCGGCCGCAAGCGCGGTTGCGAGCTGGCCCCCCACGTTGGCCGTGGTGGTGGTCTTTCCCGCGCCGCCCTTGTTGTTCAGGATGATGATGACCCGTTTGAGCTTGGGACGGATCAACTCCACCATCTGCTGGACAGTCATGCTGTTCAGCGCTGCGGTAGCCAGAGGGAAGTTCATCGGTCTGTTCTCCTGCACGCTCTACCGGGTCAATGAGTGCTTGTTCCGCCTCGTGGACGACGCAGCAGTGTAGTGCGCGTCCCTACGAACAACGAAGTGCCTCCTTTATTAGCAGATTCGTGGTGCGATCGACCAGATTACGGGCGGCGTGTCCGGTCAGTGACTCTACTGCTCCCCGAGCCAGATTCTGCTTCGCTCCTCTGGGCACTCGATCACGCTGACACATGCCCAGGTAACCGGTCCATGGGCTGAACGGTTGCCCTCACGTCCTATTGGCCAGTGACATGCCCTATGGGTCGCCCTCTGGACTGGCCGATGGAGCACACACTCGCACAGCCAGTCCTCAGAGCGATGAGTTAAGCGTACACACTGACTATGCAACTCCCTATTGATCTATTGGTCTTAATGCCTGCTTCTAAGTCTATCTCAATTACTATCTATTAAACTTTTTTCATATCTTCTACAATCACTATTTAAATAACGATCGTCATAAATATTTTCACATCTATTATTAGTATTATTCGTAGCACTTTTTAAAATATTATTGATATAAATATTTTAAATCCTCTTGTTGTGCCTACTTCAACACCTATTACCTGTGCTGACCTGGGCAAACGCTGCTTGAAGCGCTGCATCGACACTCTCGATCGCTCTTCATGCGTCGTTAATCTTCACTCCAGCAAGCTCCATGCCCAACTCAACGATGAGCTGAGTCACATTGCTCTTCGCTATAAAGCTCCTGCACAAGATGGAGTCACGAAGATTCTGTCCGCAGGACGTATTGATATGGAGAGGCTGCTCCACTTCGCGCATCGACCATGCTCAGTACGGGACCAGCAGGTCTGGCCATCCTCCTTGCCTGCAAGGGTCGTGCGGCGTCTCCGCATGGCCGGTCCCCGCTCCGGCCGTCCTCGTTCAGCGGCTCGACGCGGTGAAATCGGCCGGCGCACGGCGACTCACGGAGGACACGGTGGCCCATGGAGGAGAGGCCGTCCCAAGCGATGGGACCCGCCAGGCAGAGGTCTCCTGACGACTCTCGCCAGGGCTCTGGCTTTCTGAGGGCGGCAGAAGGGGGCCGACCGGTATGACGGTGAGTGCAAAGACCCGGGCGATGCGCGAAGATTGATTCAGTGCGACTACCTCAACCGGTGCACTCCGGTAACGCCTGATCGCATGTAACTACCGGTCGCCCATGCCGACCCTGATGACGAGGACCGTGATGCCTGAACTCGGCGACAGCAAGGATCCGGTGAGCCCGCCTACCGGCGGTCCGCGAAGGGCGCCGAGAGCCCGCGGGAACAAGCGCGCCGGCCAGGAGGGGGCCGGACCGGGCGAGCCCGAGACCGCGGCAACGGCACCGGCCGACAAGCCGCGCACCACCCGCGCGCGTAGGCAGACCAGCGCTTCCCCGGCCGCCACCGGCGGGAAATCCACCGGCAAGCCTGCTGCGGACAAACCTGCTTCCGGTAAGCAACCGTCGGCCCGCCGGAGGCCCGAGCCGGTGGCGAGCATATCGGCTGAGGAACGGGCCGCGGCCCGGGCGGAACTGATCGAGGACGGCCTGCGGAAGAAGCCCACGTCCGTGACGATCTCCAACAGGCTGCTCGAACGTGCCAAGGCAGCCGTCTACGGCGCCGGGGCCAAGGCCTATGTGGCGGGCGAGGACTATGACGGACCGGCGAGCTTCGCGCAGCTGGTGGAATTCGGCATCGCCGACTGGGTGCTCGACCTTGAGCGGCGCTTCAACGACGGGAAGCCGTTCCCGACGGTCTACCGGCTGCCCCCCGGCCCCAGCGCGGTCGGTGCGCAACGGGGAGCGGCGCTGCGCAAGGCCAAGCGGCAGGCCGCCGCCGAGGCCGACGGGGAAGAGGAATAGGGCGGCGCTCTGGAGAGCAAGGTGATGCCTGCCGGGCAGGAGCGGCGGCCGTGGCCCCGTGCCCGGCCTGCCGATACCTCACGGTTTCAGCACGTTGGAAGGTGGTCGTTTCCCCGGTACCGGATCATGATGGTCTATCGACGACCTCAGGAGTGCCGGTGAGAATCATCCATCGGGCCTGTCCCATCTGCGGACGCCGCTGTCTGCGGCCTGCGGCCCATACCCGGCGGCACCGGCCGCGTCACATCGGCCAGGGGTGATCCGGACGGCCTCTCGCTCAGGAGGGTCCGAGCCCGAGCGGTCCCGGTGAGGATCCCGGCCAGCCGTAGGCCCTCGGTGGTCCGCGCTGGTCCGCGCCGACCGGCGGCCCGTGCCGATCTGCCGGCTGAGACGGCGGTGTGACCGGGTCCGGGCAGGCCGGCCGGTGCCCGCCGATCCCCCGAAGTGGCGGAACGGCGGGCATGAACTGAGCAGGATCTTGCCGGACGGCTGTCCGCGCCCGTCGCCTCCGGTGCGGTGCGGGCAGGCATGGGCCCGGCATCGCTGAGGGTCGCCGGCCTGCATGGTGCGGCCCGGGCCGGGACGGCGGCGCGTGTGCACACGTCAGGGTCATCCCCTCGAGGAGCAGAGTGCGGCCCTCGTGGATTCAGTGTGCGTTCTTGTATTTCTCCAGGATCGAGGCGGAGATCCGTCCGCGCTCGCTGACGGTGAGCCCCTGCTCCTTCGCCCACGTTCTGATCGCGGTGGAGGCGTCCCGATTCGGCTTGCCACCGCCGTTGCTGCTGTTGCCGCTCTGGCGGCGGCTCTGGGCTCTCTCCTGACGCACCGGCCGGGCGGCGTTGATGAACCGGGCAAGCGCCTTGCGCAGTTCGTCGCTGTTCTTGTCCGACAAGTCAATCTCATACTGGTCGCCGTCGATGGCGAAGGTGACGTTTCTCGCCCCCTCGGTGCCGTCGATGTCGTCGGTGACCTTCTCAATGATTTGCTTGGCCACGCCCCGCTCCAAGTGGTCTGGATGTCTTCGGTATATTTCGGTTCAGAGGGTGTACGGGTCGTTACCCGTGTTGTCACCCTTCAATCTCTCGGCCCGCCGTGCGGACTCAATGATTCTGCACCGGGAAGCAGACGGGCACCACGCCGATCACCGCGGGCTCGTCTGCCGAAGATTCAATCATGTTACCGCCGTGTTCATGGTGTGAGAATCCTCAGAGTTGAATAGATTGTATGGGGCCGAAGATTTGTCAGTTTATTCCTGTATGCGGACACGATTGCCTGTTCACATGGCGCGCCGGAGGTGGGGGCGCCGCGACCGCAACCGGGTGGACGTGGGCTGTCTGGCCCTGTCCTTCCGCCGTCAGGCGCGGTGTGTGCCAGCCCTTGGGTGTCACCTGCCGGCCGGCGGGTGACACCCGGCGATTGCGCCGCCAGGCCCGGCTGGGACGGGGTCGGGGTGCGGTTCTGATATCGGGTCACGGGGTGGCGCCGGAGGGCTGAATCCTGTGTAATTGTGTGCCGGAGAGCGCATCGCAATTCAGAAGATGCGACGAGGATTACCTTGTTTATGATGTGTGGTGAAAGTCCACGCCATGTGTCGCACACGGACGGAGATCAGCCACTGCTACGGCCGCCCGGGTCATGGACGGATGCAGGTGTCGTGACCTGACGCGTCGGCCACCGCATTGCAGGACGTGGCAGGGCGAGTTCAGTGACTACGAGGTCCTTTCCCTCGGTTAAGGGTTGCCATGACCGTTCCAGTGCTGAAGTCTGCGGGCCCGCCGCGATATTCGGTCCGGGGAGATTCACCGTATTGGCCGTCCTCGGGCTGCGCCTGTTCATGGGCGCCGGTCCCGCTTTCATGTGCGCCGGTCCCGCTGTTTTGACCACGCCGTGCATTCCGGCTCGGTCGGCGGATCCGGAAGGGTTCGCCGCCCCGCGCGGCGCGGTTCCGGTGCGGCCCCGAGGCCTGGACCGGGTGCACGCCGACCGCCGCGTGGCCGCGCCGCCCGTCACGGCCTTCACCGGTTCGCCGCCCGTGACCTGGCCCGCCGCGAGCAGGTCACCGCCTTCCGTGCACCGGTCGGCAGCTGTGGGTCCGGGCCGGCGGCCAGCGCGATGGACCGCCCCGCCCGGCCGTTGGAGCGCGGCCACGACGGCGCGCTGGATCTTGGCCGGCCCGGTGCCGGCGGAAGGAGAAAAACGGTGCTCGTCTCGATGAACTCGCCGATCGCGCCGATCGCGGCGCACAATCTACTGATCTTCCTGTTGCAGATCGGCCTGCTGCTTCTGCTGGCTCACGTCCTCGGCCGGTCGGCCGTCCGGCTGGGCATGCCCGCCGTCGTCGGAGAGCTGTTCGTCGGTGTGGTGCTGGGACCCTCGTTCCTGACGCATGTCGCGCCAGGGGTGTCGGCCTGGCTGTTCCCGGCACAGGCCGAACAGTTTCACCTGTTGGACGCCATCGGCCAGATAGGCGTGCTGCTGCTGGTCGGCATCACCGGCATCCACATGGACATGGGCCTGGTGCGGCGGCGAGGCATGACCGCGGCCGGGGTCAGTCTGGGCGGGCTGGTGGTGCCGCTCGGGCTCGGCATCGGGGTGGCCTTCCTGCTGCCCGATTCGCTGATCCCCGAGGGCACCGACGTCACGGTCTTCGCGCTCTTTCTTGGGGTGGCGATGTGCGTCAGCGCCATCCCGGTCATCGCCAAGACGTTGATGGACATGAAGCTGCTGCACCGCAACGTCGGGCAGCTCACGCTGACCGCGGGCATGATCGACGACGCCTTCGGCTGGTTCGTGCTCTCGATCGTCTCGGCCATGGCCGTCAAGTCCCTCACCGCGGCAACGGTCTTGACCTCGCTGGTCTACCTCGTTGCGATCATCGTCTTCGCGCTCACCATCGGCCGCCCGCTGGTCCGCGGCGTGCTGCGGTTGAGCGGGCGTTCTGAGGATCCGGGACCCACCGTCGCCACCGCCGCCGTGCTGCTCCTGCTGGCCTCCGCCGGCACTCACGCCCTGGGGCTGGAGGCCGTCTTCGGCGCCTTCGTCATGGGCATCCTCATCGGCTCCGCGGGCCGGGTCGACCCGGCCAAGCTCGCCCCGCTCCGCACGGTCGTGCTCTCCGTCTTCGCACCGATCTTCTTCGCCACCGCCGGTCTGCGGATGGACCTGACCGCGCTGGCCAGGCCGGAGGTCCTCCTTTCCGGGCTCGCCGTACTGGCCATCGCGATCGTCGGCAAGTTCCTCGGCGCCTATGCCGGAGCCCGGCTGAGCAGGCTGAACAAGTGGGAGGCGCTGGCCCTGGGTGCGGGGCTGAACGCCCGCGGCGTCATCGAGGTCGTCGTCGCGATGGTCGGCCTGCGCCTGGGCATCCTGAGCCTGGAGGCTTACACGATCGTCATCCTGGTGGCGATCGTGACGTCGCTCATGGCCCCGCCGATCCTGCGGATCGCCATGTCCCGGGTCGAGCAGCGGGTCGAGGAGAAGATCCGTGAGAACGAGCACGCGGCCTGGGAGAGGCAGGGCGCCACGAGCGATTCCAATCCCATCCCCTGACGGGTTCTTCACCGGGTCCGTCAGTCACGGGCCTCACCACCGGCCTCGGTCCCGGTCCATCGGCGCTGTGAGAGGTCGTCGGGCCGGGCCGGGGTTCACCGCTGCACGGCCGGCGGCGGCTCAGTCGCCGGTCGCCGGCCTCCTGGACGTCACACGCGGTGAGACACGCACGACGCTGCACCGCGGGTGGATTTATGAAGTGACCAGGACATGTCGAATTATCACTCGTTGTGAGTGAATTTTATTTTTCAAGTGATATGCCGACGGTTTCGAATATCGGTGATGTGAAACGCGCGGAGCCCGTGGTGGGCGGACCGCGCTGAATGTTTTTCCGGGCTCCTGCAATGCCGTGCGAGGGGGCAGGTAGGGGCGGGATAGGGGTTGCCGCTACGGGGGAGCGCGTCGAATTCTGATGATACCGACCTAATACCTATCAAATTCGGCGACGCTGTGCGTCGTTTTTCAGGATCTCCCGCCTGGCGCCGGGATCCGTTCACCGTGATGGGGTGTGAGCAGATGGCGGAGGCTCGCGATGACGAGTTCTCGCGCTACGTCAAGGAGGCCAGACCCGCGCTGCGGCGGATGGCGTTCCTCCTCTCCGCCGACTGGTACGAGGCCGACGACCTCGTCCAGCGGACGCTGATCGCGCTCCACCTGCGCTGGGACACCCTGAAAGACCGTGACAAACTCGCCGGCTACGCACGGGTGATCATGACCCGGCTGATCATCAGCGATCGCAGGTCCTATCGCTGGTCCCACGAGATCCTTCACGACCTGCCGCCCGAGCCCGACTCCACACCTGATCCGTACGCCTTCCTCGGCGACCGTCTCCTGCTGATGAGAGCACTCGCCGACCTCGCGCCCCGGCAGCGGGCCACCGTCGTCATGCGCTACTGGGAGGACCGCAGTGTCGAGGAGACGGCGCGGGCCATGGGCAGCCGGTGTTCGACGGTGCGCAGCCAGACCGTCCGCGCGCTGGCCACTCTCCGCCTGGCGCTGCAGGCCGGGGCGGACGGCAATCCAGAAGATGCACCGGGCGCGAGGGCGCCCGGACGATGAAGCGGATCGGAGCCGAATGAGACGCGAGGAAACGCCTATGCCATCGCCAACATCGGACGCAGAGCAGGCCAGGACGATGACACTCGAGGCGTTCGCGGACACGATCATCCCGGGTGAGAAGAGATCGCCTGACGACAGAGCCATCGCGGGCGTCAGCGCCGGCGGCGGCGCGGTGGCGGCCGGCGCCATCGAGCTGCTGGAGTGGGACGCGACCGGGCTGAGCAGCGGACTGGACGACTTCGCCCGCCTGCTGAACGACCATGCGCGGGAGTACGCGGCCGGGTACAGGCTGGTTCTCGACGAGTCGGTGCCGCCCTTCGTCGCGCTGGCCTTCCAGCACCGCACCGCCCTGGTGCAGCGGCTGACCTCGCCCGGCCACCCGGAGAAGCCGTTCTGGGTCAGTCTCGCCCTGTTCAGCAACATGGCCTTCGACTCCGCGGCTCACATGCACACCGCCGACGCGCTCGCGGCGGGGCATCCCGGCCTGACCGCGATGGGCATCACCCCGCCCGACCCCGACGGTCTGTGGCGCTTCCCCGAATACTCCTACGGCCGCCAGCTGGCCAGCCCGCACCCGGACACGACCCCTTCAGGGAGCCCCGCATGACCAGCACCGAACGCACCGACGTCCTCGTGGTCGGCAGCGGCTTCGGCGGCGCGATCGCGGCCTATCACCTCGCGGCCGGCGGCGCGCGGGTGGTGGTGCTCGAGCGCGGGCCGTGGCTGAGCGGAAACGACTTCGAGCACGACTACAAACTCGGATCGTCCTACACGCGGGCGTTCGACTTCGTCGTGGGCGACGGCATGAGCCTGCTGGGCGGAAACTGCGTGGGCGGCGGCAGCGTCGTGTACTTCGCCGCGATGCCCCGCGCGCCGCGCTTCGTCTTCGAACGCCGTGGCAGCATCGGCAGGCGGATGTGGCCGTCGGCCGTCAGCCGCGACACCCTGGAGCCGTGGTACGACCGGGTGGAGGAGGCGATCCCGGTCACCAAGCAGGACTGGAGCGACGCCACCTACGCAGGGGGGCTGTGGGCGGCGGCGTGCAACCACGCGGGCCGCACGGCCAACCCGCTGCCGGCCGCCATCGACAACAGCAAGTGCACCAACTGCAACTGGATGATGGCCGGCTGCCGCTTCGACGCCAAGCGTTCCCTGCTGTTCAACTACCTGCCTGCGGCACTCGCGCACGGCGCCGAGATCCGGCCGCTGCACGAGGTGCAGAAAATCTCCAAGACCGACGACGGCGACTACCGGGTGCACTACAACGTCGTCGACGACGAGGACTACCGGGTCCAGGCCGGCAGCGGGACGATCGACGCCAAGATCATCGTGCTTGCGGCCGGTGCCGGTGCCACCCCCGTCATCCTGCAACGCAGCGAGGCGACGCTCGGCACGATGCCGCACGCCGTGGGCAGATATTTCTCGGGCAACGGCGAGCGGCTCAACACCGTCGTCTTCGACGAGGACCGGGTGCGCGATGTCCTCGGCCTGACCCGGGGCGATGGCCTGGCCTACGAGGCCAACCAGATCGGCAAGGGGCCGACCGTCGCGAGCTGGGACCGCCTCGACGGCTCGCTGCCGGAGTACTCCCGCTTCTCGCTGGAGCAGCTCTACTTCCCACCCGGTCTGGGCACCATCCTCGCGCAGGTGCCCGGCGCGGTCGGCCCGAGCTGGTTCGGCCTGGAGAAGAAGGAGCTCCTCAAGCGCTGGCGCTCCTGGCTGATCATCTTCCAGATGACGGAGGACGACAACGAGGGGGTCTTCGGGCCACCCCCGGCCACCGGCAACGCCGACCGGCTCTCGCAGCAGATGCTCGGTGTCGGCCGGCTCCGCTACGACCCGACCCCGAACACGCTGCGCGGCTGGGCCCAGGCGGACGCCGAGGTGAAGGACATCGTGGAGCGCGACGGGCTGGCCAAGGTGGCGCCGTGGACCAACGACGTGGTCGGCGCCTACACCGTGCACCCGCTGGCCTCCTGCCGCATCGGCGACGACCCGGGCACCTCGGCGCTCGACGACCGTAACGAGCTGCGGGGCCATCCCGGCATCTTCGTCACCGACGGCTCCGCCGTACCGGGGGCGCTGACGGTCAACCCCGCGATGACCATCGCCGCGCTCGCCGAGCGCGCCGTGCCGGGCATCGTGCAGGCCGCGCAGCAGCGGGGCGTGCAGGTCACCTACGGCGCGCCGTCGCCGGACGGCGCCACCAGCGGGCGGAGCGGAGTGGCACCGCTGCTGCCCACTCTGCTGCACCGCTGAGGACAGGAGCGAGCGATGAGCAGGATCCTCACCCCCGTGGCACGGCGGAGCGCGCTGTCCCAGATCCGCCACGTCTCCGCGGTCAGACCAGGCGCCGCGCTGGATCTCGTCGGGAGAGTCTACGGGCAGGTCGAACGGGACTTCGGCATGCTGGCGCCGCCGGTGATCCTGCACTCGCCCGCTCCGGAACCCCTGGCGGCCTGCTGGCTGATGCTGCGGGAGTCGCTCCTGGCCCAGGGGACGGTCAGCAGGGCGATCAAGGAGGCGGTGGCCGCCGCGGTGTCGATGGGCAACAGCTGCCCTTACTGCGTGGACGTGCACAGCGCGACGCTGCACAGCCTCGTGCAGGGGCAGTACGCCGCCGAGATCGCCGCTGACCGCATCGAGGAGATCACCGACCCCGGCGTGCGCCGGATCGCCGCGTGGGCGCGGGCCAGCGACAGGCGGGAGACGGCCGCCCGGCACGAGCTGCCGTCACCGGCGGAGCAGGCTCCGGAGCTGGTCGGGGTGGCGGTCACCTTCCAGTACTTCAACCGTATGGTCAACGTGTTCCTGGACGAGTCCCCGGTGCCGCCGGAGGTGCCCGCCGGGATCCGCCCGGTCCTCATGCGGCTGCTGGGGCTGTTCATGAGGCCGGCGGCCCGCAGGGCTCACGCCCCCGGCGCGTCCCTCGGCCTGCTGCCGGACGCGCCGCTGCCGGCCGATCTGTCCTGGGCGGAGGGCACGGCCAACATCGCCGAGGCCTTCGCCCGGGCCTGCGCCGCCATCGAGCGGGGCGGCCGGCGTTCGGTGCCGGAAGAGGTCCGGGATCTGGTCTCCGCCGAGCTGGCCGGGTGGAACGGCGGGCCGGCGGGGCTCAGCCGGGCCTGGGTCTCCGAGTCGGTCTCCGCCCTGCCGCCCGCCCAGCGGCCGGCCGGCCGGCTGGCGCTGCTGACGGCGATGGCCTCCTACCAGGTCGACCGGGCGCTCATCGACGACTTCCGGCGGGACAACCCCGACGACCGCGCGCTCGTCGAGCTCACCTCGTGGGCGAGCCTGGCCGCGGCGCGGCGGGTGGGCGGCTGGATGCGGACCGGGCCGGGGCTGCAGACCGCTCCGTCCACGGGGCCTGACCGGGCGACATGACCGCCCGGCCGGCACGCCCGAGTCCGTGGCTCGCGCTGGGCGTCCTCTGCATCGCCAACTTCCTGATCCTGCTGGACACCACCATCGTCAACGTCGCCGCGCCGGACATGATGAGGACGCTGGGGGCGGGACTCGACAAGGTGCTGTGGGTCCTGAACGGATACCTGCTGGCGTTCGCGTCGTCGCTGATCGTCTTCGGGCGGCTGGGCGACCTGCTCGGTCCCCGGTCCGTCTTCGTCGCCGGCCTCGGGCTGTTCACGCTCGCCTCGGCGCTGTGCGGCCTGTCCCAGACGCCCGACCAGCTGATCGCCGCCAGGGTGCTGCAGGGTGTCGGGGCGGCGGCGCTGCTGCCGCAGGCGCTCGTGCTCATCTCGGCGATCTTCCCGCCCGAACGGCGCGGCGGGGCCTTCGGGATCTTCGCGGCGGTGGCCGGCGTCGCCTCGGTGAGCGGGCCGACGCTGGGCGGGCTCCTGGTCACCCGGCTGGGCTGGCAGTCGATCTTCTATCTCAACGTCCCCGTGGCGCTGGCCGGCATGCTGCTGGCGCTCCGCTACGTGCCGGGTCTGCGGCCGGGGGTGTCGCACCGCTTCGACCTGGTCGGCGTACTGCTGGCCACCAGCGGCCTGTCCGCGCTGGTGTACGGCCTGGTCGAGGGGGAGCGCCACGGCTGGGGAACGGTCGCGGGGCCGGTGACGATCCCCGGGATCCTCGCCGTCGCGGGGGTGCTGCTGGTGCTGTTCGTGCTGTGGGAACGCCGTCAGCCGGAGCCACTGCTGCCGCTGCGGCTGTTCCGCAACCGCAACTACACCATCGCCACGCTCATCACACTGATCATGTCGTTCTCGCTCTACGGGCTGCTGTTCGTCTTCATGATCGAGGCGCAGGCCGTACTGGGGATGAGCCCGCTGGCGGCGGGGGTCGCCGGGCTGCCCCTGACCCTCGCGCTGACCGTGGTCGCCCCGGCCGCTGGCCGGCTGACCGACCGGGTCGGCGGCCGGATCCTGCTCATCGTGGGCCTGGCCTGCTGTTCACTGGGCGTGTTCGCCGTCGCGGTCGTCTCGGCGACCTCGGCGACGGCGGCGACGTTCCTCGTCCCGTTCCTCGTCGTCGGCGTCGGCATGGGCCTGACGTTCGCCCCGGCGACGACGGAGGCGATGCGCGAGATCCCTCCGCGGCAGGCCGGGGCCGCCTCGGGCGTGCTCAACACGGCGCGGCAGGTCGGTGCGGCCCTGGGCGCGGCCGTGATCGGGGCCGTCCTGCAGAACAGGCTGGCGGAGTCGCTGCTGCGGGAGGCGGGGGAGCGCCTGGCGCAGCTCCCGGAGGGGGTCCGGCAGGCGTATCTGGCCGGGCTGGGCGCAGGCGCCGCCCCCGGCGGACCCGCGGCCGGCCCGCCTGCCACGGGTCCGCTGCCGGGCGCCCTGCCGGCCGACGTCGCCGCCCGCTTCGCCCGGCTGACCCGAGAGGCCTTCGGTGAGGGCTTCGTGGCGGCCGGCAGGCCGACGCTGGGCGTCGTGGCCGCGGTGCTCCTGCTCGGCAGCCTGCTCGCGGTCTTCATGGTGCGAAGGCGGCGGGCGGTGGCCGCGCCGCGCCGCGACAGCACCCATGGAGAAGACAGCGTGATTTCCGCTGATGCATCCTTGATTCGATAACGCTGCTCCGAGGTGTTCTCATAATGCCGTCCGCGAGCGAGGTATTTCATTACGTGCTTTATCGGTCCGGCCGGCCGCGGCGGGCACGTGATCAAGGCATTCCGATCTGAATCTGATCGCCAAATGAGAGGACAGAGACGTGAGCGAGCTGGAGGGCGTGCTCAACGACCTGACCGCCGAGGGCGACGAACTCGCCCGGCTGGTGGCAGGGCTCGACGCGGAGCAGTGGCGGCTGCCCACTCCCGCACCCGGATGGACGATCGCCGACCAGATCGCCCACCTCGCCTTCATCTTCAGGCTGGCCGGGACGGCGGCATCCGACGCGGAGGCGTTCAAGGTCCTGGCCGCGGGGGCGGAGAAGGATTTCGACGGCGCGGTGAACGCCGCGCTCGCCGACTACAAGAACGACCCGCCGGAGGTGCTGCTCGACCGCTGGCAGGCCGAGCGCGAGGCCGTGGTCAAGGCGCTGGCCGCCGTCCCGCCGGGTGAGACGGTGCCCTGGCTGGTCAACCCGCTGCCGCCCGTCATCCTCGCGTGCGCCGGGATCATGGAGCAGTTCGCACATGGCCAGGACATCGCCGACGCGCTCGGCGCGCGCCTGGAGCGGACCGACCGGATCGGGCACCTGGTCGTGTTCGCGGTGCTGACCAGGGACTTCGGCTATCTGGCGCGGGGGCTGACGCCGCCGGCCGGGGAGTTCCGCTTCGAGCTCACCGCCCCCTCGGGACAGGTGTGGGCCTACGGGCCGGAGGACTCCGAGCAGAAGGTCACCGGGCCCGCCGTGGACTTCTGCCTGCTGGTGACCAGGCGCCGCCACCGCGACGACCTCGCGCTCACCGCCACCGGTGCCGAGGCCGACCACTGGCTGGACATCGCTCAGGCGTACCGGGGACCGGCCGGGGCCGGCCGTTCCCCCGGGCAGTTCGCCGACGCCTGACAACACGCCGGGCACATCAGGTTCAGGGCCATCGCCCGTCCTTTCTCCACGCGGCTTTCCGACCCGCTCGGAGAAAGGACGGGCGATGGCCCTCGCCATTTCCGGTAATTGACATGAAGCGGTTTCCGATGGGCAGCTTGTTGACTCTGATCTGCCTGGTTAACGGACTGTGAAACGCGCAGAGTTATCCGTGCGAGAACAGCTGGAAAACACACGATCCGATAGGCGATGAGAGGAAAAGATTTGATGACGACCGCGATGGTTGCCGACGCCCCGCCGGATGCCCGCGTACCCGGCGGGGGCGTTGCGGAGGAACCTGCGGACCCGGTCGGGGTCCGCCGCGTCACGGTTGTCGGCAGCGGTGTGATCGGGACCTCGATCGCACTCAGGCTGCGCCGTGCCGGCATCCACGTCGGGCTGTCCGACCGGGACACCGGCGCGCTGGCGCAGGCGGTGAGGATGGGGGCGGGGACCGCGCTGACGCGCGACGATCCCCCCGCCGACGTCGTGGTCATCGCCACCCCGCCGTCCACCGTCGTCGACGTGCTGCGCGAGGCCCAGGCCCGCGGGCTGGGCGCCGTCTACACCGATGTCGCCAGCGCCAAGACCCGCATCATCGCCGACGCGGAGCTGGCCGGATGTGACTTCACCACCTACGTTCCCGGGCATCCGATGGCCGGCCGTGAGCTGTCGGGCCCCTGCGCGGCGCACGCGGACCTGTTCACGGGCCGGCCGTGGGCGCTGTGCCCGCACCCGGCGACGCCGGCGGGGCCGGTGCGGCTGGTGGCGCAGCTGGTCGGGGTGTGCGGGGGAGAGCTCAGGGTGCTCACCCCCGAGGCGCACGACCGGGCCGCCGCCGCGGTCTCGCACGTGCCGCACCTGGTGTCGGCGGCGCTCGCGGCGTGGTTCGCGGGCGCCGACCAGAGCACGCTCTCGCTGGCGGGCAGGGGCCTGCAGGACACGACCCGGGTCGCCACCGGAGCTCCCGGCCTCTGGTGCGACATCCTGCAGCAGAACGCCGACCCGATCGCCGCGGTGCTGGACGCGGTGGTCCGGGATCTGACCACCGCCGCCGGCGCGCTGCGCAGCGCCGACCACGCCAGAGGCGGACCGCTGGCCGATCTGCTCGTCCGGGGCAACCGGGGCCGCGAGCACATACTCGGCGGTCCGGCCGGCGCCCAGGAGAGGACGGTGGCCTGAGCCGCCGCAGATCGGCGTGACCGTACGGCGGGCCCGCCGGCGCCCGTACCGTTCATTTTTTCCGGGAAAGGACAGCGCAATGGGGGAGATGCCTCGGATATCAGACCGATGTCATGCTTTTTAAAGAAGCTGAATGTGAATGTGGTCCGCATTGAACGGCTTTATCCGTTAAGGAGGAGATCCGAATCCTTCCCCGCGTCGGTGGCTGCAGACACCGAGGCGGAAAGGACCACAGCCGCTTTTTCCGGTCATCCGTTTTCCCTGGCGTGAGGGCTCCGCGGGGAAAGGGTGTACCGCCGCCCGCCGAGGCGGGCTCCTGCGCCCTTTCCCGCGGGACATCCGGACACCTGGACACCTGATCGCAGCTGAACGCCTGGAGGCCCGGCCGCCCTCGTGGGGCGACCGGGCCTCCTCACGCGCGGCGTCTCAGGTGGTCGGCCGGAGACGCTCAGTCGTTGAGCAGGCCGTCCCTGACGCCCCGCAGGTTGCCGAAGGAGTTGAGATCGGGCACCGTCCAGCCGTCCAGGTCGTACTCGGCGAGACATTCGTCGACGAAGGCCTTGTAGTCGTCGACCTGTCCGGTGGCCAACTGTGCGAACAGCAGCTCCACCCGGGTGTTCTCGTGGTTGCCCGCGTAGTTGCGCTCGTACAGTTCGTGTCGGCCGCCGAACTCGGAGCCGACCGCGTCCCACAGCAGCTTCATCACCTTGACCCGCTCGACGGAGTCGACGCCGCCCGAACCGCGGACGTATTTGTCCAGGTAGGGGCGGATGTCTGGGTTCTTGAAGTCATCGGCGCTGGAGTTGACGTAGATCAGTCCGCTGGCGACGTCCTGCTGCACGATCTCCTTGATCCTCGGGTAGCCGATCTGCATGAACCACCGGTAGGCCATGCCGTACTGGGGATTGGGCAGCACCGCGCCGTTCTTCCACGCGACCGGGTTGCGCGCGGCCGCGTCGGAGAAGGCCCAGAACAGGTTGCGCCAGGCCAGGACCTCGCCCAGCCGGCTCTGCACACCTCGGAAATCCGAGGTGCCGGTGATCTCCAGTGCCTTGGCCAGCAGGCCGGCGATGAACTCCAGTTTCACCGCCAGGCGCGTGCAGCCGTGGAAGGTGAAGCGCTCGGAGAATCCGGACTGCCCGGTGAACAGCTGGACCTTGCCCAGGTCGCCGTAGATGAACACGTTCTCCCACGGGATGAGCACCTTGTCGAGGATGAGGATGGTGTCGTTCTCGTCCAGCCGTGAGGAGAGCGGGTAGTCGAACGGGCTGCCCATCACCGCGGCCGTGGCGCTGTAGGACGGCCGGCAGATCAGCTTCATCCCCGGCGCGCCCATCGGCACGGTGGCCACCAGCGCGAACTTCCGGTCCTTGATCGGCAAGCCGTAGTGGGCGATGAAGTTGTAATGGGTGAGCACCGAACCGGTGGCGACGACCTTGGCCCCGCTCACGACCAGGCCGTTGTCGGTCTCCTTCTCCACGTGGATGAACACGTCCGCGACCTCGTCCGGCGGGCGGCTGCGGTCGACCGGCGGGTGAACGATCGCGTGGTTCCAGTACAGGACCTTCTCCTGCGACTCGCGGTACCAGCGCCGCGCGTTGTCGGCGTAGGGGGCGTAGAAGTCGGCGTTCGCCCCGAGCGTGCCCAGGAAGGATGCCTTGTAGTCCGGGCTCCGTCCCATCCAGCCGTAGCTCATCCGGGCCCAGGCCGCGATGGCCTGCTGGTCGGCCACGAGGTCGGCCGCGCTGTGCGGGGTGGTGAAGAAGCGGTGGGTGTAGCCGTCGCTGCCGGTGTCCGTCGGCGCGGTGAGGACGTCACGCTTGGCCGGGTCGTGCAGAGCGTCGTACAGCCGCGCCGTCATCCGGACGGGGTTGTGGAAGGCCGGATGCGAGGTGACGTCCTTGACACGGTCGCCGTAGATGTAGATCTCCCGGTCGTCGCGCAAGGTCTCGATGTATTCGTCGCCGGTCAGCGGACGTGTCTTCGGCCGCGCCTCCGTCACGTCCGGGCCATCCCGATGGTCGGTCATCAGGCAACTCTCCTTCTCGCGGCTCGGCTCCCCCATGAATCGGCGGCGCCGAGCGGCGCTGTGGTCCAACGGGAACACGCTCGAAGAGGCCCGCGCGCCGGCGGGACTCGACAATGCTCTCGTCGGAGCGTCGCGGACGACGCGTCCTGCCCGACGGCACCGGCGAGCGAGCGCGTCGGCCTTCTGCTGCAGGTTTGATGCTGGCACCCGGAAGCACGGTGGGCTTCTCAGAGGTTGCGGCTTCCGCGTCGCGTGATTCGACCGGACCTCCGCCGCTGTCCGGAGGACCGATCCTGAAATGGCGATCCGCAATTCAGAAGATGCGGGTGCCCGCCTCCGGTGCGACCGTCGGGGTGATGACCATCGGCGGATGACGGAGCAGATGAACGCTCACCGCTCCATGATTTCACGGCACTGTGAGCGGGGCGCGCCGGGCGGCCGCGTTTTCCCGTCTGAATTCTTTGGGAGGAAATGGTGTTGACCACCGAGGTTCCGACGCGGGAGCAGCTGGTACGGCGCGCGTCCGAATTGGCGCCGATTCTTCGGAAGAACGCGGCGTGGTCGGAGGAGAACCGGCGCATTCACGGAGAGTCGATCGAGGCGCTGGCCGACGCGGGCATCTTCAAGCTGCGGGTGCCGGCCCGGTACGGCGGCTACGAGTCGGACACCCGCACCTTGGTCGACGTGGCCACCGAGCTCGGCAGGGCCGACGGGTCCACATCGTGGGTGGCGTCGGTGTACTGGATCCCGACGTGGATGGCGTGCACGTTCCCCGACCAGGTCCAGGACGAGGTGTTCTCGACCCCGGACGTGCGGATCTGCGGGACGCTGAGCCCGAGCGCGATGGCGGCCCCGGTCGACGGCGGTGTCGTGGTCAACGGCAAGTGGGCCTTCGTCAGCGGCGCCCTGCACGCCCAGTGGCAGGTGATCGTGGCGGTCGTGGTGGGCGCCGAGAGCGAGCCGTACCCCGTCCTGGGGCTGGTGCCGATGTCGGATCTGCAGATCGTGGACGACTGGCACACATCCGGTCTGAAGGGCACCGGCAGCGTCAGCACGATCGCGGCCGACGTGTTCGTCCCCTCCGAGCGCATCCTGCCGCTGCCGGCGGTGCTGCAGGGACAGTACGCCTCCCAGCTGAACGCCGGCGTCCCGATCTACCGGACGCCGTTGCTCCCGGTCGCCTCCGCCTCCTCGGTCGGGACCGTGGTCGGGCTGGCCAAGGCCGCCGGCGAGGCGTTCTTCGAGCGGCTCCCCGACCGGAAGATCACCTACACCGGTTACACGGCCCAGGCCGAGGCGCCGCTGACCCACCTGCAGGTCGCCGAGGCCACGATGAAGGTCGACCAGGCCGAGTTCCACGCCCACCGCCTGGCCACGCTGGTGGACGGCAAGGGCGTCGAGGGCGCGCAGTGGTCGCTGCAGGAGCGGGCCAGGGCGCGCGCCGACATGGGCATGGTGTGCAAGCTGGCCAAAGAGGCCGTGGACATCTTCAGCACGGCCAGCGGTGGTTCGTCCATCTACAGCGACCAGCCGATCCAGCGGATCTCGCGTGACGTCCAGGCCGTGAACCTGCACGCCCTGATGCACCCGAACACCAACGCCGAGCTGTACGGGCGGATCCTGTGCGGCCAGGAGCCGAACACCTTCTACCTCTGACGGCCGGCCCCTCCCTCCACCGACGTCCACGGAGAAAGAGACGGACATGACCACGACCAGCCCCGCATCGACCATCGCAGGTCCTTCCGCCGACGACCAGGCCGCTGTGGCGGCCGTCCCCGGGCGCATCGTCGCGGCCTGGGCCAAGCACGACGCCCAGGCCTTCGCCGAGGTCTTCACCGAGGACGGGACCATGATCCTGCCCGGCCTGTACCGCAAGGGCCGGGAGGAGATCCAGGCGTTCATGGCCGCCGCGTTCGAGGGGCCGTTCAAGGGCACCCAGGTGACCGGGCAGCCGATCGACGTCAGGTTCCTCAGCGGCGACGTCGGGATCGTGATCACCGTCGGCGGTGTGCTGGCCCCCGGTGAGACCGAGGTCTCCGACGAGCGCGCCATCCGGGCCACCTGGATCGTCGTCAGGCAGGACGGGCAGTGGAGCCTGGCCGCCTACCAGAACAGCCCCCGCGGGTAGCGTCCGGGCCCCGTGCCCCCGCGGCCCCGGGCCACCGCCGTACGGCGGGCCGCGGGGCCGGCGGGGGCACGGGGCGCCCCAGTGCCGGTGTGGCGACCTCAGGGTCCGCCGGGCGGACCGGGCAGCCGGTGCACGCGCCCGCCGGGCAACGTCGCAGATCGCCGGGAGCGGGCGTCAAGCGGACCGCAGGAGCAGGCAGAGAAGGGCCGTCAACGTCGTCCCTTCGAGGATTTCGCCGCTGTCGATGAGGCGGCGCACTTTGCTCAGCGGCACCCAGGCGATCCGCTCGGACTCGAATCCGTCCGCCGGCGGGCCGATGTAGGTGGCGGCGTCGGCGCGGAAGACGTAGTGGCGCGCGGTGAGCAGCCCGGGTATCGGCTGGGTGTGGATGAGGCGGCGCAGCGGTCCCTCCGGGCGCCAGCCCGTCTCTTCCTCCACCTCCCGCGCCGCCGCCGCGGCCGGCCCCTCTCCCGGGTTGATCGCACCGCTGGGGAGCTCCCAGCCCCAGGCGTCGGTGATGAACCGGTGCCGCCACAGCAGCAGCACCCGCTCCCGGACGACCACGGCCGCATAGGCGCCGTCGGAGCTCTGGATCAGCCGGTGGTCGAGGTGCCGTCCGTCGGGCAGTTCCACGTCGGCGGAGCGGAGATGCACCCATTTGTCGTGATACAGGGTGCGCTCAGACATGACGTTCCAGCGCATGGTGCCCCCTCGCGATATCGGGCCGTCGCGGCGAGCGGAGGTCGGCCATGACGGTCCCGTCCCTGAATGTAGTTGAAGCGGTCGGGCATGGTGCGTCACCGCAGCCGGGCGGTCCGTCAGGCGGCTGCGAGGCGACGAATCCCTCGCGCTCCGGTCCTGGCCGCCGACGACGACCGGGGGTGGAGACGGTGATGCCGCACGCCGGCGCCGGGCACGACAGAGCGGGCGCCCGGCGGAGGAGCGCCCGCGTTCTCGCCGGCAGGGGGCCGCCCGGCCGTACGGGCGGCCCTGTCAGCCGCCGATCCCGGCGCTCTCGGCCTGCGCCACGACGGTGCGGACGAAGTCCTTCATGCTGGGGTCCTCGAACAGGGCGCTCACGTCGATGCTGATGCCGAGCTCGTCCTCGATGCGGGACGCGATGCGGATCGCGGACACCGAGTGGCCCTGCAACTCGAAGAACGTGGCGTTCTTCTGCTCCTCCGGCATACGGAGCACGTATCGCCAGATGTCTTCGACCCGCTTCTCAACCGCCGGAAGGCTCAGGTCATTCAGGTGGTTAACCGTCATTGGATATGCTCCTTACGCGGTCCATTCGTGGGTACGGGGCTCTCATCCGCCGCAGCGCCGGATCAGGCGCCGTTAATTGCCGCGGAAGTTCGCACACGGCACGCCAACGACTCTCCGACCATCGTTCGCGGATGAGCAGGCGGCCGCATCTTTACGATTGCTTTTTTCGCTGCACATGGCTGTGAACGCGGCAACTTCGGAGAAGGCCCCGATGGCCGGAGCTGCCACTATCGGAGCTGCGGCAGACGTCCACCGCGCCGGCCGACGGCAGATCGGGCCCGCCCCCTGCGGCCCGCCGAGAACACGCTGCCGCGCCAGTGATCCGCGGTGCTGAACAGGTGCAGACGCCGCTCGGTTATCGCAATTCTTGAGAAGCTCCCGAACGCGTCTTGGCATGAGAATGCAGAGGTGGTGAATCATATGGTCGCGGCTGACGTATTTTGTGCACGTGAGGTCGGTGCCAAGCACGCGGTGGCGTCCGATGCCCAAGACGGTTTATGGTTCCTGAACCAGCTTATTCCAGATTCCACGGCCCATCATATAAACCGGGCATATCAGATAACGGGCGGCCTTCGGATCGGCGCGTTGCGCGCGGCCTGGCGGGCGGTGCTCCAGCGGCACGAGGCCCTGCGGACCACCCTGGTCGAGATCGACGGGCGGCTGGTGCAGCGGATCGCCGACGAAGACGACAACCCGATGTCGTTCGTGGATCTCAGCGGGACGCCCCCGCAGGACCGGGAGACGCAGCTCGACCGCTTCTGCGCGGACTGGGCCGACACGCCGTTCGACCTCGCCGCGGGACCGCCGGTCCGGTCGGCCGTCGTGCGGCTGAGCGTCACCGAGCACGTTCTGCTGCTCGCGCTGCATCAGGCCGTCGCCGATGACCGGTCGGTGTCCGTCCTGGTGGAGGATCTCTCCGCGGGCTACGCGGCGGAGGATTCCGGCAGGCCTGCCGCGCTGCCCGCCCTCGCCTCGCAGTACGCCGACTACGCGCGCGAGCAGCGCGCGCAGGAGAGCGCGCCGGAGCTGCTGGAGTGGTGGATCGCGAGGCTGACGCCGCCGCCGCCCCCACTGGACCTGCCGACGGACCGGGCCCGCCCCGCGGAGCCGTCCTTCCACGGTGGCGCCGTGTCGTTCGACTGGGGCGAGGATTTCGGCCGTTCGCTGGCCGGACTGGCCCGGGCGGCGGGGACGAGCCCATGGGTCGTCCTGCTCGCGGGGTTCCAGTGCCTGCTGCACCGCTACAGCGGCGAGGACCGTATCGCCGTGGGCGTGCCGGCGACGGTGCGGCCGGACTCCGGAGCCGACGCGCTCATCGGCCCCTTCCACAACCTCCTGGTGCTCTGCGCCGACGTCTCGCAGGCTCCCACCTTCCGCGAGCTGGTCGCCGGGGTGGCGCAACTGGCGGAGGGCGCCTCCGCCCACCGGCAGCTGCCCTTCGCCCACCTGGTCCGGGCGCTGAAGGTCGAGCGGGACCCCCGCCGGATCCCGCTCTGCGACGCCATGTTCGTGTCCCCGCAGGCGCCCGAGTCCGAGCTCCGGCTGGCCGGCGCCCAGGTGCGGCGCCGGCCGGTCGACGGCCGCGCGGCCAGAGCCGACCTCACGCTCACCGTGGGCAGCACGCACTCCTCGGTCACCGGGTCCCTGGAGTACCGCGCCGGCCTGTTCGAGCGCTCATCCGCCCGCGCCATCCTCGATCAGCTCCACACGCTGCTGGCCGCGGCGCTGGCGACGCCCGACCTGCCGGTGGGGGCGCTGCCCCTGGAGGATGAGGAGCGCATCCGGGCGGCAGTGGGCGAGGCCGACCACATCACCGGCGCCGCCCCGGCCGAGTGGCCGGTGCACGAGCTGGTGCGCAGGCACGCCGAGCGGCATCCGGAGGCGGTCGCGATCGCCTGGCAGGGCACCACCGTCACCTATCGTGACCTGGTCGGGCAGGCGGCGTCGATCACCGCCTCCCTGCGTGCGCTCGGCACCGTCGAGGGCCAGGCCGTCGCGGTGCGGCTGCCGCGGGGGGTCCGCCAGATCGCCGCGCTGCTCGGGGTGCTCGGCGCCGGCGCGCACCTGGTCTGGTTCGGCACGGCCGACGCCGGGGAACGCGGCAAGGCGGTGCTGCAGGACCTGCGGCCCACCTGCCTCGTGCTCGACGAGGAGACGGCCGGCGACGAGCTGAGCACCTGGTACCGGGACGAGCTCGGCGGCCGCGTCCTGGACCTCTCGGCCCCGGACCGGTCCGAGGCCCTCCCGGTCCCGCCGACCCCGCCGGGGAGCGGGCTGGGCGAATGGGCCTACGTCGCCTACACCTCGGGGTCGACCGGCAGGCCGAAGGGGATCTCGCAGACGCACGGCGCCTTCGCCCAGTTCGTCACCTGGCTGGCCGCGGAGTTCGGCATCGGCCCCGGTTCCCGGGTCGCGCAGTGGGTGGCTCCGGAGCACGACCCGGCGCTGTGCGAGGTCTTCGCGACCCTCGTCTCGGGAGGGACGCTCTGCCCGGTCCCCGAACGGATCAGGATGAACCCTGAGAAACTGGTCGACTGGCTCGCCGATGAGCAGATCACGCTCATCGAGACGGTCCCCAGCTTCGCCAAGGAGATCCTCGCGCTGGTCACCAGCGAGGACTCGGCCGGGCGGCTCGCCGCGCTCGACCATCTCCTGCTGATGGGGGAGGCGCTGCCGGAGGAGTTGGCGAACGGGCTGCGCGCGGCCCTGCCCTTCACCCGGCTGATCAACGCCTACGGCCCCACCGAGACGATCGCGGCGACCTGGCACGAGATCAGTGCTCCTGTGCACGGGACGGTGCCGATCGGCCGTTCCATTCCCGGCCGGCAGGTCCTGGTGCTGGACGAGCTGGACCGGCCCTGTCCGGCGGGGGTCACCGGGGAGATCGTCATCCTCACCCCGTACGTCACGCCGGGCTACATCGGCGCCGGGGCCGGCGTCGGCCCGGCCTTCCTGCCGGTGCGCGGGCTGGAGGCCTCCGGTGCCGAGCCCGGCGGCTGTTACCGGACCGGGGATCTCGGGCGCAGGCGCTGGGACGGCCTGCTGGAGTTCCGCGGGCGTAAGGATTTCCAGGTCAAGCTCCTCGGCAACCGGGTGGAGCTCACCGACGTCGAAGCGGCGCTGGCCGCTCACGACTCGGTCACCGAGTGTGCGGTGGCCGCCCTCACCAACAAGGAGGGGCTGGTCACCCGCCTGATGGTCTATGTCGTGCCGCAGCGCACGCCGTCCGGGGACGCCGCGGGCTCCCCGGAGGTGTGGCGCGCTCACCTGCGCCGGCGGTTCGGCAAGCTGACGCTACCCGCGTCGTTCATGATCATGAACGATCGGCTCCCGCGCAACCTCGCCGGCAAGGTCGATCGACGCCGGCTCCCCGATCCGGGCCCGCTCCCGGCCAAGGACGCCCCGATGCCGCGCACCTGGGCGGAGAGGCGCATGGCGGAGATCTGGTCGGAGCTGCTGGGCACCGACCAGCTCAGCACCGAGGACACCCTCTTCGCGGTGGGTGGGCATTCCCTGCTGATACCCCTGCTGATCACGCTGATCCACGAGCGGTTCGGGGTCCAGCTGTCGCTGCGGGAATGCTTCGCCAACCCCTCGCTGGCCGGTCTCTCCGCCCTGGTCGAGTCGGCAGTGAGGAACAGTCCGACGACGACGTCCGACCCTGTGCCAAACGCAAGCCTTTGACGACAGCCGTTAGCAAGGCCATGAAGGAGTGAGGGAATTGACTCTAGTCGAGACCGAAGTGGTCAAGACCGAGGCGGTCCAGGTCGACGTGTCGGTTGACATCGACGGCGAGAGCCTGAATATCGCCGGTGTCCGGCGGATCGCCGAGGACCGGGCGCCCTGCAAGCTCACGCCGGGTGCCCTGGCCGCGGCCGCCAGGAGCCGGCAGGTCTTCGAGGACATCGCCCGCGAGGACATCCCCATCTACGGAGTCACCACCGGCTTCGGCGAGATGATCTACATGCTGGTGGGCACCGCCAAGGAGGTGGAGCTGCAGACCAACCTCGTGCGCAGCCACAGCGCCGGCGTGGGCCCGCTGTTCGCCGAGGACGAGGCCAGAGCGATCCTCGCCACCCGGCTGAACGCCCTGGCCAAGGGGTACTCCGCCGTGCGGCCGCAGGTGCTGGAGCGCCTGGCGCTCTACCTCAACCTGGGGATCATCCCGGCCATCCCGGAGATCGGCTCGCTGGGCGCCAGCGGCGACCTGGCCCCGCTGGCGCACATCGCGAGCACGGTGATCGGCGAGGGCTACGTCCTGCGTGACGGCAAGCGGGTCAAGACCGCCGAGGTTCTCAGTGAGTTCGGCATCGAGCCGCTGGAGCTGCGCTTCAAGGAGGGGCTCGCGCTGATCAACGGCACGTCCGCGATGACCGGGCTGGGCTCCCTCGTCGTCGGCCGGGCCCTGACCCAGGTGCGGCAGGCCGAGATCGTCGCGGCGCTGGTGATCGAGACGCTGCAGGGCTCGACCAGTCCCTTCCGTCCCGAGGGGCACGACATCGCCCGCCCGCACGCCGGCCAGATCGACAGCGCCGCCAACATGCGCGAGCTGATGCGGGGCAGCGAGCTGACCGTGGAGCACGCCGACCTGCGCCAGCAGGTGCAGGAGAGCAGGCAGAACGGCCAGACCGTGCAGCGGACGCCGCACTACCTGCAGAAGGCCTACTCGCTGCGGGCCATCCCGCAGGTCCTCGGGGCCGTCCGCGACACCCTCTACCACGCGGTGACGAAGCTGGAGATCGAACTCAACTCCTCCAACGACAACCCGCTGTTCTTCGAGGGGCAGGAGATCTTCCACGGCGCCAACTTCCACGGTCAGCCGATCGCGTTCGCGATGGACTTCGTGACGATCGCGCTCACCCAGCTCGGCGTCCTGTCCGAGCGGCGGACCAACCGGCTGCTGAACCGGCACCTCAGCTACGGCCTTCCGGAGTTCCTCGTCATGGGCGACCCCGGTCTCAACAGCGGATTCGCCGGTGCGCAGTACCCGGCGACGGCGCTGATAGCGGAGAACCGGACCATCGGCCCGGCCAGCACGCAGAGCGTGCCCTCCAACGGCGACAACCAGGACATCGTCAGCATGGGCCTGATCTCGGCGCGTAACGCGCGCAGGGTCCTGCAGAACAACGAGAAGATCCTCGCGGTGGAGTTCCTCGCCGCGGCCCAGGCGGTGGACGTCTCCGGGCGCTACGAGGGGCTGAGCCCGGCCGCCAAGGCTGTCTACGACAAGGTGCGCTCGCTGGTGCCGACGCTGGACAAGGACCGTTACATGGCCGACGACATCGAGACGGTGGCCGCGGCCCTGGCGCGCGGTGAGGTGCTCCAGGCCGTCGTGGACTGTGGCGTCGAGCTGCGCTGACCCCAGGCGCGGCCGGTCCTGAACTTCCATGCCCCATCGACGCCCGGCCCACGGGGCCGGGCCGGCGCCCCGGGGCCGCCGGATCATCCGGTGGTCCCAGGGCCGGCCCGGTGCCGCCGGCGGCGAGGAGGCTGACGGGGAATCACCACACGTCCGCTCGGGCCGGGCGGCGTGCCTTGTGAAGGAGAACGTGAACGTGAGTGCTGAGAACGCCCTTGAATACGACGTCATCGTGGTCGGCGGCGGCCCCGCGGGCTCGACGACCGCGGCGCTCGTGGCGATGCAGGGACACAACGTCCTGCTCCTGGAGAAAGAACAGTTCCCCCGCTACCAGATCGGGGAGTCGTTGCTCCCCTCGACCGTGCACGGAATCTGCCAGCTCCTCGGCGTGTCGGAGGAACTGCGGGAAGCCGGATTCATGCCCAAACGGGGCGGCACCTTCCGGTGGGGCAGCAATCCCGAGCCATGGACCTTCTCCTTCTCCATCTCCTCCAAGTTCAGCACCGAGGCCTCGACCGCCTACCAGGTCGAACGGATGAAGTTCGACCAGATCCTCCTCGACAACGCCCGCCGCAAGGGCGTCGAGGTGCGCGAGCGGACATCGGTCACCGACGTCGTCGAGGACGACGGACGGGTGTGCGGTGTGCACTTCACCGACGCCGACGGCGTGCGGCACACCGCCCGCAGCCGCTACCTCGTCGACGCCTCCGGGCACAAGAGCCGCATCCATCAGAGGGTCGGCGGCAAGCGGCTCTACTCGGAGTTCTTCCGCAACATCGCGCTGTTCGGCTACTACACCGGCGGCAAGCGACTGCCCGCCCCCAACCAGGGCAACATCCTGGCCGCGGCCTTCGACTCCGGCTGGTTCTGGTACATCCCGCTCACCGACGAGCTCACCAGCGTCGGCGCGGTCGTGCGCCAGGCCGAACTCGAACGGGTCCAGGGCGACCGGGAGAAGGCGCTGAGCAAGCTGATCGACGAATGCCCGCTGATCGCCGAATACCTGGCCGACGCCCAGCGCGTCACGGACGGGCCCTACGGCGAGATCCGCATCCGCAAGGACTACTCCTACAGCAAGGAGGCGTTCTGGCGGCCCGGCATGGTCCTGACCGGTGACGCGGCCTGCTTCATCGACCCGGTCTTCTCCTCCGGGGTGCACCTGGCGACCTACAGCGCCATGATGGCCGCCCGCTCCATCAACACCTCCCTGCGCGACCAGACCCAGGAGACGGCCGCCTTCGAGGAGTACGAGGCCCGTTACCGCAAGGAGTACGCGCTCTTCCACGATTTCCTCGTCGCCTTCTACGACATGCACCAGCACGAGGACTCCTACTTCTGGAACGCCAAGAAGGTCACCAACAACACCGCGTCCGAGCTGGAGTCCTTCGTGGAGCTCGTCGGCGGCGGCGCCTCGAACGAGGGAGCGCTCGTCGACGCCGGCTCCTACCTCACCGAGCGGGCCTCCGCCTTCGAGGAGCTGTCGCAGATCGTCCAGCGTCCGGTGCACGTCGAGGGAGAGGACCGCAACCTGCTGCAGGCCTCGCTGGCCCGCTCCGTCGTCAAGGCCGGCGCCCGGATCCAGGTGCAGGCCGTCATCGGTGAGAACGCCGACGAGCAGACCCCGGTGCGCCCAGGCGGTCTCATCCCCTCCCTTGACGGCATGCACTGGACGTGGCCGGCAGCCTGATCCCCCGCCCGACCGCCCGGCCCCGGCCGGACCTCCACAGCGTGCGCACACAGCGTGCCGGCCGACGGCCGGCACGCTCGTTTCAGTTGGAGGCTCCCTGGGGGACGGCACCGGCTGCCGCCTCCGGGGCGTCGCCAGGCTGGTCGGGGTGGTTCTGAGCGCTGGGGCGCACGTGCCGGAGCAGGGTCACGGCGAGGATCGCGACGCCGGCCAGGAGCACGGCACTGAGGATCGCGACGGCGTGCAGCCCGCTGGTGAAGGCCTCGCGGGCGGGGGCGAGCAGCGCCGCCTGGAGCCGGCCGGGCAGGTGCTGGGCCGCGGTCGCGGCGCCGGCGAGCGTGTCACGGGCCGCCTGGGCGGCCGGGGCCGGTATGCCGGCGGGGATGCCGGCGGCGATGTGGTGGCGGTACACGGCGGTGCCGACGCTGCCCAGTACGGCGATGCCGAGCGCGAAGCCGAACTCCGCACTCGTCTCGTTCATGGCCGCAGCCGATCCGGCTCTGCCGGGCGGGGCGGATCCGACGACCAGGTTGGTGCCCAGGGTCAGCAGCGGGCCGGCGCCGAGGTTGCTGAGGGCGAAGCCCGCCGCCAGGACCGCGGGTCCGGAGGCCGCGCCGGCCCGGGTGAGCAGCAGCAGGCCGGCCACCGACACGGCCAGGCCGGCTCCGATGAGGTAGGCGGGGCGGATCCGGCGGGCCAGGAGCGGCGACAGCAGGAAGCTCGCGGTGTTCGCGGCGACGGTGGGGAGCATCCACAGGCCCGTCTGCAGGGGTGACAGGCCGTCGACCAGCTGGAGGTGCTGGGTGATGAACAGCATGATCGCACTGGTCAGCATGATGCCGAACAGCATTGTGCCCAGTGCGGCGCTGAAGGTGCGGTTGGCGAACAGACGCAGGTCCAGCAGCGGATCGGCCAGTCCACGCTGCCGGCGGGTGAAGACCACGCCGACGGCGAGGCCGACCGCGACCGCGGCGACGGGCAACGGCTGCCAGCCGTTCCTGGCGAGCTCCTTGAGGCCGTAGACGATCGGCAGGGTCGCGGCCAGGGACAGCGCGACGCTGGCCAGGTCCAGCCGGCCGGCCTGCGGGGTGCGGTATTCGGGCAGCAGCAGCGGCCCGAGCACCAGCAGCAGCACCATGGCGGGCACCCCGATCAGGAACGCCGCGCCCCACCAGAAGGTCTCCAGCATCGCGCCGCCGACGATCGGGCCGATGGCGGCGCCGCCCATGAAGCAGGTCAGCCACACCCCGATGGCCAGGCCCCGCTGCCGGGGGTCGTGGAACATGTTGCTGATCAGTGCCAGGGTCGAGGGGGCCAGGGTCGCCCCGGCGACCCCGAGCAGCGCGCGGGCGGCGATCAGCATCTCCGGGGAGGTGGAGTAGGCGGCCAGCACCGAGGCGAGGCCGAACACGGCCGCGCCGCCCAGCAGCAGCCTGCGGCGGCCGATCCGGTCGCCGAGAGTCCCCATGGTGATCAGGAATCCGGCGAGCATGAACGCGTAGATGTCGGTGATCCACAGCTGCTGGGTGCTGCCGGCTCCCAGGTCCCTGCTCAGGTGCGGCAGCGCCAGCAGCATCACGAACACGTCGAGGGAGACCAGCAGGGTGGGCAGGGCCAGTACGGCCAGCCCGGTCCACTCCCGTCGCCCGGCCCGCGGTCCTGGCCCGGTCGTCCGGTCGGCGTCCATCAGGTCCTCCCGATTCCGGCCTCTCACAGGTGGGTCCGGGCAGGCGGCCCAGGCGGGGTTACCTGCCCGCGCCGGCGCCCGGGGCCGATGACGACAGGTTCCCGCCCCCCTTTTCCGGGAGCGGGAACCTGTCGTCGGTCCGGTCCGTCGGCACCTGGTCCGATGTGGCCCCGCGGTGCCGTGCCGGCGGGTTCTCCGGTCAGCTGACGGTCTGGACCGTGTCGTCCTTGGACGGCTCGGTCTGTGCCGCCTCGCCCGGCGTCGGCGGCGCACCCGGTGCCCCGCTCATGGGGGGCAGGTGCCGGAGCCCGACGAAGGTCAGGATGGCCAGGCCGATGTAGAGGACGCCGGTGACCGTGGTGACCGCGTGCAGCCCGCTGGTGAAGGCCTCACGAGCGGATTCGAGCAGGTCGGCGCCTACCGTGCCGGGCAGCTGCTGGGCAGTGGCCACGGCGCCGGCGACGCTCTCCTTGGCGGTCTGGGCGGCCCCGGCGGAGACCCCGGCCGGGATGACCACCTCGTTCCGGAAGACGATCGTGCCGACGCTGCCCAGGACGGCGATGCCCAGCGCGACACCCAGCTCGCCGCCGGTCGACGACACCGACGACACCGATCCCGCCTTCTCCGGCGGGGCGGAGCTCATCAGCATGTACTGGGTCAGTCCTCCGACCGGGCTGCCGCCGATGTAGGCGATGATGAGGCCGATCATCAGGGTCGTGAACCCGCCCACGCTGCTGACCTGGGTGAGCACCAGCATGCCGATCGCGGCGATCACCATGCCGACCACCAGGACGAAGGCGGGACGGACCTTGCGGGCGATCTGCGGGGCGATCCCCATGCCGCCCACGGTCATCAGGATCGTCGGAGCCAGCATCCACGCGCCCGCCTGCAGCGGTGACAGTCCCTCGACCATCTGCATGTACAGCACGGCCGTCAGGCCGACCCCGCCCATGATGACACCGATGGCCGTGGCGACGATCAGCCCTGTGCGGACCGCCTTGATGGAGAACAGGCTCAGGTCGAGCAGCGGGCTGGTCAGCCTGCGCTGGCGCACGATGAAGATCAGGGTGAACAGCACGCCGGCCACGAGGGCCGCGATGGCCGCCGGCTGCCAGCCGTTCCTGGCCACCTCCTTGAGGCCGTAGACGATCGGCAGGATGGAGGCGAAGGACAGGATCACGCTGAACAGGTCCAGCCGCCCGGCCTCCGGGGCCCGGAACTCGGGGAGGAAGAACGGGCCGAGCAGCAGCAGCAGCGCCATGATGGGCACACCCATGATGAAGACCGACTGCCAGCCGAAGGCGCCGAGCAGGATTCCGCCGACCACCGGGCCGAGCACGACGCCGATCATGATGGAGCCGCCCCAGATGCCGTAGGCGGCGCCCAGCTGCGCGGGGTCCTTGAACATGTTGCTGATCAGCGCCATGACCGAGGGCATCACCGTGGCTCCGGCGATGCCGAGCAGCCCGCGCGAGAAGATCAGCATCTCGGGGGAGGTGGAGTAGGCGGCCAGCAGTGAGGCGACGATGAAGACCGCCGCGCCGCTCAGCAGCACCTTGCGGCGGCCGATCCGGTCGCCGAGGGTCCCCATGGTGATGAGGGATCCGGCGATCAGGAAGGCGTAGATGTCAGTGATCCACAGCTGCTCGGTGCCGGTGGCGCCCAGCTCGGTGGCCAGCTGGGGCAGCGCGAGGAACAGCACGCTGATGTCCACGGTCGTCAGCATGGTGGGCAAGGCCAGTACGACCAGGCCGATCCACTCCCGCCGCCCAGCCTTGGGCGGCGCGTCGACTGTCGTCATGTCTTGATCATCCTCTCGTCGTTGGTGCCGCAGGTCGCCGGAGCGGCTGGATATGGGGACGACGATGCGCTCGGATACTCATCGCCGTTCGGGCGGGGCACAGATTGCTCCCGCGTCGGGATCTCGGTCGTCAAACCGCGTCCTCCCTCAAGGGCCAGGCGGAGATCGGAAGCCCCATTCCGTACAGCCCCGATCACGACATCGGCCCGCGCGAGGCAGTCGCGGAGCCGGCCGTCGGAGATCGTGCGGATCCGCGGTGCGGACGCGGGTCCCGCCTGGGCGACAGAATTCGTGCTACCTCCGATGCATGCCGTCCGCCTGTGGTGTCGATAGGCACGTTCCTTGCTCTGCCAGCGATGAGCGTGCTGACCCTCACCATGACCGTGGCAGTTGTGTCCTGGTCAGCGCATCTTCCAAATTGCTCTTTTGCCTTTGTCGCCGTGCGGGGCGATTACACTGGAACGCCGATCCGGAATCGGCCGGGCCCACCGGCCGGTGACGTGGGATGTCACCGGCCTGCGGATTCCGCTGTCACATCGGCGGCCGCTGAATGGGTGCAGGGCCCGCGACCCCCGGAGAGAAATCACACAATGACATGAATTGTGTTGATTCATATGTGGTGTCTATACCTGTCGCGGGCTCCGGGAATTTCACCCGTCCGTTCTTTTCCGCGGGGCGTCCGAGGCGGCCGGCCCGGTCGTCACGGGGTCGGCTGGATCATCGTCTCGGCCGCCCGCTCCCGCGCCAGCCAGGACTCGCCGGGGGAGGGCCGCAGGACGGCGTGCCGCAGGACGCGCAGGAGCATCGACGGGCGCATGAGGGCCTGCGGCGGATCGATGAGACCGGCCACGCGCATGAATCCCTCGGTGACCTTGGCGTCCTTCGTCGCGGCGTACTGCACCCGCGCCATGTAGGCGTTGCCGGCCCGGACCTTCACCGTGCGCGGTCCCTCGACGCCGGGGAAGTCGAGGTCGCCGCCGGCGGAGATGTCCCACGGGGTGTCGATGACGCGGGCGACATCGCCGAGGAAACGGAGCGGCTGCGGCGGGGTGCCCTGCCGCAGGTGCCGGCGGAGCACCATCGTCTCCAGCGCGGCGACGCTCATCCCCTGGCCGTAGACCGGGTTGAAGCTGCACACCGCGTCCCCCATGACCAGCAGACCGTCGGGGAAGCGGGTCAGCCGCTCGTAGCGGCGCCGCACGCTCGCCGGGAACCGGAACGACACCGCGTTGTCGAGCGGCTCGGCGTCGCGGACCGCCTCGTACACCTCCGGCACCGGGAGGGAGCGGACGAACTGGAGGAACGCCTCGGGCTCGGTCGGAGGGTGGTCGCCGAGGAGGCCGGTGAGCGACAGGATGCACAGGTCGCGGCCGACCTGGCCGAAGAACGCGCCCCGGGGGTGCGCCGGGGAGGCCACCGGGTTGATGGACTGGACGCCGTCGAACCACTCCGGGCGCGTCCGGTAGTGCTGGGTCGTGTAGGCCAGGCCGACCTTCACCCGGTCCTCGACGGGCCGCTGGTAGCCGAACTCCTCCAGCCAGGCGGGCGTGCGGGAGCCGCGGCCGGTGGCGTCGACCACCAGATCCGCCTCCAGCACCTCTTCGACGGAGTCCGCCGAGCGCCGCTGGACCCGCACGCCGGTGATCCGGTCACGTGCCGCGGTGGCCACCAGTCCCACGATGTCGCACTGCTCCATGAACGTCACGTTGGGCAGGGCCGCCACCCGGGCACGGACGTGGTGCTCCAGAACCGGCCGGGGCGCCGTCACGGAGACCAGCCCGGTCCGCGCGGGCTTCAGCCGCCGGGCGTTGAAATACCACCGCATCTCGCCGAGGTCGCCGGTGGGCACGCCGGCCGCGCTCAGCTCCTCGGTGAAGCCCGGGAAAAGGGATTCCAGGATCAGGTGACCGCGGGCGTGCAGCCCATGGGCGTGGCGGGTGTGGGGCGCTCCCCGGCGCGGCCCGCGTACCCCGACCACCGTGTCGCGATCGACCACCAGAACTTCCCGGTACGCCTCGGCGAGCACCCGGGCGGCGAGAATCCCGGCCATGCTCCCGCCAAGTACCACAACGCGATCTCCGACCTGGCTGCTCATTGCGGTCACCTTTCTTAAAGACGGGTCAACGGACCCGACTTGGCGGCGGCCCGGTCGTCACCGAGGGCTCACCGGCCGCCCGTCCGCCTCGGCCGTGCTCACCGCGGCGGCGCGGCGCCGTTGACCGGCCGCGTCCTGCACGCCGATGACGTCGAAACCGTCAGAACCGCCTGCGGTCACCATCCGGCGGGACGGAAACGGTCCGTCCCAACGGGCTGCTGTCGAGATCAAGCCCCTACCGTCAACGTGTCTACGCAGGCAGCATCACACCGCCCCGGTCGGCCGTGCATCTCCGAGGTTGCGGGCCGCCCGGGCGTGACGTGGGTGCGGGACGCGCCCGGGCGTGGCCGGAACGCGAACCCCGGGACGGGGGCAGGAGGTTCGTGATAGCTCTACGTGAGCTCGAGGGACGCGTGGGCCGTCCTCCGGAGGCGGCCGGGCGGGGGACCCTGTGCGGCCTCCGCGCGGGGGACGGCGGACGGCTCAGGCGGGGGTAGGTCCTGGCGGCCGTGCCCGTCGGTCCGCGCGGCTTGGAAGATCGACCGTACGGAAGGATGACGCGCCATGAAATGGAAGCTCGAACTGGTGCCGGTTCCCGTCAAGGACGTGGACCTGGCCAAGAGCTTTTACACCGAGAAGGTCGGCTTCGACCTCGACCACGACAGCTGGATGAGCGACGATCTGCGGGTGGTCCAGATGACCCCGCCCGGATCGGCCTGCTCGATCGCCATCGGCGTCGGAATCGTGGACACGCCGCCGGGTTCGCTCCAGGGCCTGCATCTGGTCGTCTCCGACATCGAGGCGGCCCGGGCCGAGCTGCTGGAGCGGGGCGTGGAGGTCACCGAGGTCAAGCGGCTCTCTTCGAGGGACGGCGGCGCCTTCGTGCACTTCAGCGACCCGGACGGCAACGGCTGGGCGGTTCAGGAGATCCGCGGTCACGGCTGACGGCGGATCTCCTGTCGCTCCGCGCGGAGGCGGGGGCGGGCCCGCCGGATCAGGGGCGGGATCCGGCGGGCCCCTCGGTGGTCAGCGCTTGCGCCACAGCGAGACGTCGGCGCTGAGGTATTCGTAGTGACGCCGGTGGTCGCGCAGCATGCCCGGCTCGTCGGACTCCGCCACGAGGTCGAAGGCCTCATCCAGGATCCGCCTGATCTCGTATTCGCTGGTCGGCGACTGGGACCGTGCGCCGAGCCACTTGTCCGGCGCGGTGTAGGCGGGCTGCCACGACCACGGGCTGGCCACCAGCAGCAGCCCGCCCGAGCGCAGGACCCGGTCGGAGTCGGTGAACTGCCGCAGGCACGCCCGGGGGTCGGCGACGCGGTCGAGAAGGTTGGACAGGAGCACGGCGTCGAAGCTGCCCAGGGTCTCCGGCAGCGCGCAGCAGTCGGCGATGACGAAGTCGACGTCGGCGCCGCCGGCCGGCCGCGGCGCGCGTGCGTGCAGGCGGGTGCGGACCTCGCCCTGGTCGAGCCTTTCGTACGGCACCGCCTCGCCGCGTGCCAGTTTGCGGGCGGTCTCGATGAAGGTGGAGCTGAGGTCGGCGCCCACGACGCTGGTGACGGTGCTCTCGGCAAGGGTGAAGCTCGCACCGCCGACGGCGCATCCGGCGTCCAGGACCCGGTGGAGGCTGACGCCGATCCGCTCGGCCTCGCGTGTGAGCATTCTCGCCAGGCGCTGCGGATAGGCGTGCGCGACGGCGAGGGGGTGGTCGGGGCGGCCGAAGGTCTCCTGGACGCTGGCGAAGTGCATCAGGAGATAGCGGTTGAGCATCTCCTGGGTGTTGTAGGTGTCGGGGGCCTCGGTGCTCGTGGCCGGGTCCGGCGAGGCGATCAGCCGGATCCCGGACTGCTGCAGGAAGTGCGGGCGGAAGTGGAAACGCGCCCAGATGCTCGCCTCGTCGCCGGTGCTGACGAACGAGCCTCCGAGGATCATCTGGTGCAGGCCGTCGAAGCAGGGGGTGCTGAAGTCCTCGTAGTAGGGGTGGACGGCGAAGTCGTCCAGCGGGTTGAAGGTGTCCTCGCACCATGTCCAGAGGTTTCCTGCGGAGTCGTGCACGCCGTGCGCGGTGGCGGGCGAGTGGTCGACGGGGGTCTCCGACCCCCAGGCGAGGTTGAGGTTGACGCCCTGCGCGCGCAGGTGCGCACCGCTGAGGCGCATGACCGGGTCGTCGTCGACGGCCGGCTCGTCCGGCAGCGCGCGCATGCAGCGGAACTCCGCCTCGGTCGGCAGCCGGTAGGCGCGGCCGTCCCGCTCGGCGCGCCAGGCGCAGTAGGCCTTCGCCTCGTGGTAGTTGACGCAGACCGGCCAGTCCCAGGGCATGTCGATGACTTCGAAGGTCGTGCGCAGGCGGTAGCGGTGCAGTCCGCTCGGCCCGTCGGGCACCCAGAACTGGGGCCACTTGGCGTTGCGGAAGGCGCGCCAGCCCCAGCCCTCCTCCGACCACAGCTCCGGCCGGCGGTAGCCGCCGTCGGCGACGAAGCGGTGGTATTCGCCGTTGCTGACCAGGTAGCGGGAGGCCTCGAAGTCGGCGACGTCCAGTTCCCGGGTCCCGTACTCGTTGTCCCAGCCGAAGGAGGGGAAGGACCAGGGCTTGCCCAGGCGGACCCGCCCGCCGGGGACGGCCACCGTGCGGTTGTCCGGGACCGACTCCGGGGTCGGGCCGCCGGCGTCGCCGACGCGCCGCATCGGGGCGGGGGCCGGCCAGGCGGAGGGGTGCTGCACCAGTTTGAGGGGCAGCTCCCGGATCAGCATGGAGCTGGTCTCCAGGTGGATGCGGTCGTGCTCGAAAGTGAGGAAGATCGCCCACGCCTGGTCGTCCATCGTCACCGGGCGGCCCAGGTCCGGGGCGAACGGCGTCGACTCGATGATCCCCCGGACGATCCGGTAGACCTCGGCCCGGTAGCTGTGGACCTCACCGACAGAGGGCCAGAGCATGTCGTTCTTGGACAGGTCGTCCCAGGACATCTCGTCGACGCCGGTCTCCAGGACGTGCTCGAGGTAGGCGTTGACCGGACCGCTCAGGAGGCCGCTGACCCGCAGCTTGTTGATGTACAGCGCGGCCGGGTGACCGTAGTAGAAGATCATGGGGTGCCGCAGGTTGTGCGCCGGAGGACGGTAGAAGGCCTCTGACGTCTGCAGTCCCGCGAACAGGATCTCCTGAAGCGCCCAAGAGTTGTCGAAGTAGTCGAGCACCGCGTCACGGCCGCACACCGACAGGTCCGGCAGCGGCAGCGAAGTGATCCGGCCGGTCTCCTGCATACCCGGGCACTCCCCGGGGAGGGGGCGTTTGCCGGTGAACCACCACGCGCCCCGGGGGCCGGTCAATCGCTCGTCCGAATGCGCCGCTACATTCTTTTTCCACTCCTCCGCCACGGTGACAGTCATTGTTGCTCACCTCTTCCTCACAGTTGAGAACGTAAGTTCCCCGTAGGATTTCAAGGTCCGGCGCGCCTGGCTTCTCCGATATTGCTGACTTCGATCACAGGTAATAACTTTTATGACGTCCGCGGACGGCATTGCCGTGTGCGGCACGCGGGCGCTCCTGCCGGCGGCCGTGCCGGCCGGCGCGTCAGGCCGGCCGGCTCCACCGTCCGTGGCGCCGCCCTGACCGAGGGCCGGGCGCGGATCGCGGGGCACGGGCCGCCTAGCCGGACCGGTGCTTTCGGCCGCCGGGAGCGGCCTCATGAATCTCCGTCCCGGACCGGTATCCGGCCTTTGCCGGAGCGCAGGACCGGTGCCGGACCTCCCCGTCAAAGACGCCCGGCGGCGCGCCTGCGCCGTCTTTTCTCCATGCACTCCTGCTCCGGTATTCGACACGGCGGCGCGGCCGCCCGGATGCGGCGGCGTGGCAGGAAGCTGCAATCACGGGCAGCTTCCTGCAACCGAGATTCCTGGTTTGCGTGCCGCCGGACGCGCAGAGTTGGTTCTGGAGGAAAACTCGGCGGACCAAGAAAAGAGAAGGGCATGAAGAGGTCGATTACTGAATCGGTTCAATTCAATCGTACCGGGAACAGCCGGTCGCAACTCTTTTTCTGTGGCGTCGACAAATGAATACCGGGGAGGAGCGCGAAATGAATCAGCCCGACGTGGATTATGTCCCGTTCAACCAGAGCGATCATACGGATGATCTGAGGGGCGTACGCGATCCGGATTTCCTGGCGCTGGGTCTGGGCTGCACGAACATGATGGCCATGCTGTGGACGGTGGCCATGGGCCGCCGTGCCGTCGGCGTCGACATGCGCGGCGACCCCTCGCTCGGGGTGCACTGGAACATCCGCGAGGAGCTGTACCACCATCTGGGCATCATCGACCAGATGATGCTGGAGCGCTACGGCGAGGAACGGGTGCCGCATCGCGGCGACGGCAGTGTCTTCCGCCTCGCCGAATGCCTGTACCGGCCGGACTGGCCCGCGGGCCCCATCGCGACGGACGAGTTGTTCCTGGGCTTCTCCACCGCGCGCATCGCCGGCCTCATCCACCACACCGAGTTCATCGACGACCGGTGGAAGGACGGCGCGCCCCACCGGGTGATCACTGTGCTGGACGCGGCCGAGCCGCCCAGCGGGCCGGACCCGGAACGGACCGGCACCGACATGGTCGAGGTGCTGGACAGCCCGTCGATGTTCCAGACCGGAGCCCTGCAGCTGCTGATCCTGCTGCGGCGCTATCTGGAGGAGATCGAGCGGCTGGACCTGGAGGCGGGGGTGGAATCCCCGCGGGTCCGCCTTTTCACCCACCACCGGGTCGCGCTCGGCGACGACGGCTTCACCGAGCTCCCCGACGGCCGCAAGAGGGTGCGCATCGAGGCGCTCCGGGAGCTGGACTACCGGGGAAGGTTCCACCGGGTGCGGATACCCGGCAGCGATCTGATCGATCTGGGCGTGCCCGAGCTGTTCATGGTCGCCCAGGGTTTCGACAGCGACGACGCCGACCGGCTGGGGTTCAAGCAGGAGGATGTGAAGGTCGACCACGAGGACGGCCAGGGGCCGGTGGTGGCCCAGGCGGACTATCTGGCCGGCCTGCTGGGGGTGCTGGTGGACGGCCGGCTCCGGCGGCGCATCGCCTCCGAGTTCGACGAGGAGGGTCGCGAGTTCTGGGTCCGGCAGATCGCCGTCGGTCACGAGGGGGATCCCGCGATCGGCTGGGTGCTGGTCCAGGTCCCGGACTTCAAGGTCTTCGACCCCATCGTGGCCGGCCTGGTGCCGCCCGGCACCGACCGGGAGTCGCTGGAATACTACGCCGCCTACCGCCACATGCTCCGTGACTATTACCTGGAGCAGGCCGCGCACATCCTGGAGATGCCGAAGGAGCATCTGCAGAAGGTCGCGACGTCCTACGGGCCGAAGATGTTCAGCCTGGTCGAACGGGTCGGGGCGGACCCGCTGGTGGCCGCCAACGGCGTGATCGCCGGCGACTCGTTCGGCAACGGGAACTTCATGACCAGCGGCGGCGCCATCACCGGCATGGTGGGACACGCCCACCGGCTGCTGGCCTACTGGAAGGACAGGGAGGCCCAGGTCGGCCAGGACGTCGCGATAAGGCGGCTCGCCGACGGCATCAAGGAGGACACCCACGGGTGGCTGCAGGTCAGCGCCACGGAGTTCAGCCAGGCCCTTCCGGTCAACTTCGGCGCCGAGCGGATCCAGCAGATCGTCCAGGCCGGCGGCAGGGACGTCACGGCACGTGCCGCCAGCATCGAGGCCACCCGCAGGCAGCGCCACGGCCTGGCCCCGCTGGACCACTCCGACTGGAGACGGCCGGTGATCCACGCCGGCCGCATGCACGCCTTCACCCTGCCGCCGCTGCAGCCGACGCATCCGGCGTCGCCCGCGCGCCTTCACAGTTAGGAGTAAGCGCTCATGTCACTGTTCCCCCTGGAGCCGAGCGGGGACGAGCTGGCGGCGATGATGACTTCGGCGACCTCGTTCGTGTCCGATTTCGTCGGTTCGCTGAACGAGGCTCCCGCCGTCGACCTCGATGTCTCCGACCGCATGCGGGTCGATCTGCTCGCACCGCCCGGCGATCACGCCGGTGACTTCGACGGGCTGCTGGAGACCTTCCGGCAGGCCGCCTCGAAGGCGGTGGAGACCGCGGGCCCCGGCTGTTTCGCCTACTTTCCCGGCGGTGGCCTTTTCGCGTCGGCGGTGGCCGAGCTCCTCGCCTCCACCGTGAACCGGTACACGGGCTCGGGTGCCATGGCGCCCGCCCTGGTGGCCATGGAGCACGGTGTGATCCGGTGGCTCTGCGGGGTGTTCGGGCTCCCGCAGACGGCGGGCGGGCTGCTCACGAGCGGCGCGTCCGGCGGCACTCTGTCGGCGCTGCTGGCCGCGCGCCAGGAGCTGCTCGGCGGGCCACCGGGCACCGGGACCGTCTATGTCACCGAGCACACCCACCACAGCGTCGCCAAGGCCGCGCGGATCGCCGGGTTCGCACCGGATCAGCTGCGCACCGTGCCGGTCACCGCCGACCACCGCATGGACCCCGGTGCGGTCGAGGAACTGGTCGCCGCCGACCGTGCGGCCGGCCGGAGGCCGTTCCTGCTGGTCGGCACCGCCGGCACGACGAACACCGGCACGATCGACCCGCTCGCCGACCTCGCCGACGTCGCCGGGCGGCAGGGCCTGTGGTTCCACGTCGACGCCGCCTACGGCGGGGCCTTCCAGCTGACCAGCCGGGGCCGGGCGAAGCTGTCGGGCATCGAGCGGGCCGACTCGATCACCCTCGATCCGCACAAGTCGCTGTTCCTGCCCTACGGCACGGGTGTCCTGCTGACGCGTGACGTGCGCACGCTGGCGGCCGCGCAGGGCGCCGACGCCGCCTACCTGCAGGACCTGCAGCTGGATTCGCGGCTGCCCAACTACGCCGACCTCGGCACGGAGCTGAGCCGTCCCTTCCGCGGTCTGCGGCTGTGGCTGCCGCTGCATCTGTACGGGGTCGACGCCTTCCGTGCCACGCTCGACGAGAAGTTGGACCTGGCCCAGGTGGTCCACCGCGAGCTGCTGGACATGCCGCTGCTGGAGACGCCGGCCCCGGACCTGACGGTCCTCACCTTCCGCGCCCCCGGCGGCGACGCGGTGAACCGCCGGTTGCTGGAGACCATTCACGCCAGCCGCCGGGTGGCCCTGACCAGCACGCAGATCCAGGACCGGTTCACGCTGCGGTTGTGCGTGCTCAACCACCGCACCCACCGTGCGCACGTCGACGAGGCGATGAAGATCGTTCGTGACGCGAGCTGGTCGGTCGTGGACAGGAAGATCGCGGTGTAGGGCGGGCGAGCAGGTACGGCGCGGCGTGCCCGCCGGTCAGGGCCGGGAGGCGGCCACCGGGCCGGCCTGGTCGCGGCGCTGGACGCCGGCCAGGGCGGCGTAGCGCTCGGGCCGGGCGGTCCGCATCCAGAGCGCGTAGCCGATACCGGCCACACCGGCGGCCAGGATCAGCCAGGGCAGCGAGGTCACCACGACCGCGGTGGTGCCGGTCATCAGGGCGAAGTTGTCCAGCAGCAGCACACCGGCGACCGCCAGTCCGGCGAATCCGAGCAGCGGCGCCAGCCCGGTGCGCCACCAGTGGCGGTCGGGGCGGCCCCGGAAGAATCCGATGACCGACAGCGTGGCCAGTGCCTGCAGCACGACGACGCCGAGCGTACCGATCCCGATCATGCTGGTGGACAGGTTCACGTACGGGTCGAGCCCGACGAGGGCGAAGGCCGCCACCAGCACGACGGTGACCGTGGTCTGCACGAGGCTGGCCCGGTGCGGCGATCTGTGCCGCGGGTGCACCGCCTGCAGCCAGTGGGGCAGCAGCCGTTCGCGGCCCAGGACGAACAGGTACCGGTTGGAGGCGTTGTGCATGGCCAGCATCGCGGCGAAGAGGCTGGTGCAGAGCAGGACCTGCATCGTCACGGTCGCCGCCTTGCTCAGGTAGTCGTCGCTCAGCCCGAAGAACAGGTTGCCCAGCTGGGCGGCCGCCACCTCCTGGACCCGGGACGGCCCGACGGCGCCGACCACCACCCAGCTGGTGAGCGCGTAGAACACCGCGATCACGGTCACCGCCGCGTAGGTCGCCAGTGGCACGCTGCGCCTGGGGTCGCTGGTCTCCTCGCCGTAGAGCGCCGTGGACTCGAAGCCGACGAAGGAGCAGAAGGCGAACATCATCGACACGCCGATCCCGGCGCCGACCACCGTGCCGGGCGCGAACGAGGCGGCCGGCAGCGCGGCCGTGCCCTCACGTAGCAGGATGGCGGCCACCAGCAGCACCAGGATCGCGATCTCGCCGATGATGAGCACCGACAGCACCCGGGCGCTGAGGTCGATCTGCCGGTAGCCGAGCACCGCCATCACGGCGACGGCCGCCGCGGCCCACAGCTCCCACGGCAGATCGACCCCGTGGGAGGCCGCCACCAGCTGGGCGAAGTAGGCGAACGCGCCGACGAGGCCGATCGTGATGGTGTTGTAGGCCATGACCGCGATCAGGCCGCTGCCGACGGCGGCCGGCCGGCCCAGCCCGCAGGAGATGTAGGTGTAGAAGCCCCCGGCGTTGACGATGTGCCGGCTCATCGCCGCGTACCCGACCGAGAAGCACAGCAGTGTGACGCCGGCGAAGGCGAACATGGCGGGCACGCCCGGGCCGTTGCCGATGGCGAAGGCCAGCGGCAGGGTCCCGACCAGGGCGGACAGCGGCGCCGCCGCCGCGATGACGAGATAGACGATCTTCGTGGTGGTCAGCGTGCCGCGCAGCTGCCGCTCGGTTGGGGTCAGGGTCGTGGTCATGCGCGCTCCTCCGGCCCCGGGTGTCGCGGGCCGCTTACGGAAGCGTCCGGCAGGGAAGGTGATCTCCCTGCCGGACGCCGAGTGGATCCGGTTGTGACCGAGGGCCGTGGCCCGTCAGCCGTTCGCGGCCGTCTGGGTCAGCACGTCGACGATCGCGGCGCTCGCCCGCCGGACCTCGTCCTCGTTCATGGTCAGCGGCGGCGAGAGGATGATGTTGTGGGCGTAGGGCCGGGTGATGACGCCGTGCTTGGCACGGATCTGGGCGGTCAGCCCGAACACGTCGGGGAAGGCCATCGGCTCGCGCGTCTGGCGGTCGGCGACCATCTCGATCGCGGCCGCGGCGCCCTCGACCCGGACGTCGCCGACGGTCGGCACGTCGGCCAGCGGGGCCAGCCCGGCCCGGAACCAGTCGCCGATCGACAGGGCGTTGGCCGGCAGGTCCTCCCGCTCCATGATGTCGAGGTTGGCCAGGGCCACCGCGGCGCCGACCGGGTGGCCGCTGAAGGTGTAGCCGTGGAAGAAGCCGTAGTCCTCGGTGATCGCGTCGCCGATGCCGTCGCGCAGCAGCACCGCGCCGAAGGAGAAGTAGCCGCTGGTGATGCCCTTGGCGGTGGTGATGATGTCGGGGTCCATGTCCCGCTGCGCGGAGTCGAACCAGGCGCCGGTGCGGCCGAAGGCGGTGATGACCTCGTCGGCGATGAGCAGGATGCCGTGCTTGTTGAGCACCTCGCGCACCCGGGGCCAGTAGTCCGCCGGCGGCGTCAGCACGCCGCCACCGCCCATGACGGGTTCGCCGATCATGGCGGCGACGTTGCCCGGGCCGAGCCGCTCGATGGTCTGCTCGAGCTCGTTGATCAGGAAGTCGGTCGGGTCCTGGTCACCGTACAGCTCGGCGGCGCGGTACAGGTAGGGCGGCGAGACCTTCTCCACGTGCGGCAGGTTGGGCCCGACGCTGAGATGCATCGGCTCGAAGCCGGTGAGGGTGCCGGAGCCGTAGTTGGCGCCGTGGTAGCCGTACAGCCGGGAGATGATCCAGGTGCGGTCCGGCTGGCCCCGCCGGGCGTGGTACAGCCGGGCCGCCTTGATCGCGGTCTCGACGCTCTCCGAGCCGCCGCTGGTGAAGAACACCTTGTTCAGGTCGGCGGGGGCGAGCCCGGACAGGCGGACGGCCAGCTCGATGGCCTTGTCGTTGGTGAACTCCTGGTAGCTGGTGAAGTACTCCAGCTGCTCGATCTGCTTGGCCGCGGCCTCGGCGAGCTCGCGCCGCCCGTGCCCGACGTGGGAGTGCCACAGCCCGCCGCCGGTGGCGTCGAGCAGTTCGTTGCCGTCGGCGTCCCAGACGGCGCAGCCCTTGCCGCGGACGATCACGAGACGGTCGGAGATGGCGGCCGCCTGCAGTGGGTGGATGAGGTGGCGCCGGTCCAGGTCTTCCAGCTCGGTCGACGACGCTGACTGCGTCCGAATCGGGGTAATTGTCACGATTCTTCCAATCATGAGTGCCGATGTAGGAGGGTTGCGCACTGGCTGGAAGCCGTCGTCGTTCATCTCGCGACGGGCACGTCCAACGAGAACGGAGGTGACCGATCTGCCTGGCCCCGGATGCCACCGCCTCCTGCTCGCAAGTTTAGGTATCGGCCCTTCGGCACTCTTCTCCTGAGATGCTCGGATTCCGAGTTCACAGGCCTTTCACCTGGTGTGTCGGGGCGGACGCGGGGCGCATCCCCTCACGTGCGGTGAGCACGCGCCCCGCGGCGGCGGCCCGCCCGCGGACCACCCGGACCCGGGCCCCGGATCCGGGGCCCGCGGTCCGCTACCAGGTGACCGGGAGCGACAGCAGCCGCGGCACGGTCCCGTCGTCGTAGGAGGGGACCTCCTCGGCGGGCACCGCGAGCCGGAGCGTGGGGACCCGCTTGACCAGGGTGCGGAAGGCGATGTCCAGCTCCAGGCGGGCCAGGTTGTGACCCATGCAGTGGTGGATGCCGTAGCTGAAGGCGAGGTGGTTGGTGGGCGGTCGGGTGATGTCCAGGACGTCGGGGTGGGAGGTCACGCTCGGGTCGATGTTGGCGCCCGCGAAGCTGACGAGGATGCCGTCACCGGCCTTGATGACCTCTCCGGCGATCTCGATGTCCTCGGTCGCGACCCGCGCGAGCTGCTCCACCAGGGTGACGTAGCGCAGGATCTCCTCGACCGCGCCGGGGACCAGGTCGGGGTCGTCGGCCAGGGCGGCGTACTGTCCCGGGGTCGCCAGCAGGGCGAGGGTGCCCAGCGCGATGGTGCTGGTCGAGGTGACCGTGCCGGCGACCAGGATCGCGAACGCGAACTGGATCAGCTCATCGCGCGACAGGTCGCCCTTCCGGACGTGACCGGCGATCAGGTCGTCGAGCAGGCCGTTGCCCGGGTCGCTCTCCTTGGCCTGGATCAGGCGGGTGAGGTAGTCGGTCAGCTCCTCCATGGCCTGGTCGGCGCGCTCCGGGTTGAACAGGTCCCGGGCCGGCCCTTCGAAGGACTCGCGGTCCTCGTAGGGGACGCCGAGGAAGGCGCAGACCACCATCATGGGCACCGGTGTGGCGAACGCCGTCATCAGGTCGGCCGAGGAGCCCTGCTGCAGCATCGCGTCCAGCCGCTCGTCGACGATGCGCTGGATCTCCGGCCGGTGCACCGCGACCCGCCGGGTGGTGAAGCTGGGGATCAGCATCTGCCGTTGCCTGGTGTGCTCGGGCGGGTCCACTCCGAACAGCGCCCCGGCGAAGCCGCCCTCCTCCTCCGTGGCCATCTCGCGGGTGGCCCGCATGTGCTTGTGCCGCTCGTCCAGCACCGGGTAGTTGGGGTAGTGGGCGAGGCTGGACATCCGCTTGTCGGCCAGCAGGGCGCGTGCCTCGACCGGTCCGGTCACCAGCCACGCGGTCCGGCCGTCGTACAGCCGCACCTTGGTGAGCGGCCCCGGCGCACGCAGCTGTGCGAAGCCCGAGGACGGCCGGTAGGGGCATTCCCGCGGCAGCGGGTAGGCCGGCAGGGCCGAGGAGTCGGTCTCCGGGGAGTTCACTAGTGGCAGGGCCATGGATGGTCACCTCTTGTCTGGGAAGGCGGCAGCTCAGCCCGGTCCATGGCCGTGGCCGCGGATCCGCGGCGGTTTGGTCGCGTCCTCGGACCCAGGTGCCTGCGGCTCGCGTCTCGGACACTCGTCGCGCGTTTGCGGCGCGGCGTCGTCATCAATCGTGATCGTGGCGGACGTTCCCTGCATCTTCTCCGATGCGCAGAGCGTGATCCGCTCCGCGGCGCCCGTGCCCGCGCCGGAGGGGGCGGGCACGGGCAGTGGCACGGGCGGTGGCACGCCGATGTCGCGGAGCGGGCCGGCCGCCGTGGACGGTGCGGCGCCCCCGGCGCCGCACGGCCCCTACCGGCGCCGCGCGACCTCCTGGAAGCCGACGTGGGCGTAGTAGTCGGCGATGGCGTGGAAGGACTCCTTCGGCTCCCAGCGGTAGGTGGAGGCCGGGTCGCTGAAGTCGTCGCGGATGGTCTTGACGATGGCCATGCTCGCGGTGTCCAGGTCGAGGCGGGGGTCGGTCGAGTGGGGGTGGGTCGGGTGGATGAACTCCGAGACCGCGACGCCCTCGACGCCCGCCTCCTCGAAGACGTCGAACATCTTCAGGTGGTAGGCGGCCTGGGCGCTCTCGTCGCGGACGTGGCCGTCGATGATCGTGGGCACGGGCCCGCTCCGGTCGGCGATGTCCCAGAAGAAGAAGGCCTTCTCCTCGGCGCCCTGGTAGGTCGCGGTCCCGAACTCGGAGATGAGGATCGGCTTGTCCCAGCGGCGGTAGCGGGCCACCTCGGCGAGGTGCTGCTCGCGGGTGAGGTGGGTCGGCAGGTACTGGTACATGAGGCCGACGAAGTCGAACAGCCCCCAGTCGACGTCCTCGAAGTACGCCGCGGAGTAGCTGATCCTGTCGTTGAAGATCCCGCGGGCCACCGCGGCGGCCTTCCCCAGGAACTCGTTGAGCCGGGGCGTCGCGGCGGCCAGGTCGACGGTCGCGGTCGGGGTGAGCAGGTGGTGCTCGGCGTCGGCGTACAGGTTCGCCATCCGCTCGTGATACTGGTCGCCGGGGATGATGCCCGGGGTGAACAGCAGGTGCACGGCGCCGACGGTCAGGTTGATCGCGGCGCCCTGGCTCCGCAGCGACTCGGCGATCCGCGCGGCCTCGGCGAGGTGGTCCAGGACCTCCTGCTGCGGCCGGTCCACCAGGCGGGGCTGGAGCCACACGTGGAGGTCGTGTTCCACCGCGGCGGTGGCGGTCTCGGTCAGCCGGTCCAGGTCGCTGCCGTAGACGGTGATCGAGTTGCAGTTGAGCTGGTCGCTGATCAGGCTCAGCTCCGACAGCATGTCGGGCGTGCTCCACGCGGTCCGGGACAGCGCCCCCTGACCGGTCGCGAAGTTCGTACCGGTGTCATAGGCGACACCACGGTAGGCGATGCCCTGCCGCGGCACCTCCGTCTCGGCAATGGCGTCTTCCGCACGAGCATGGTCGGTGCGTGGGTGTGGCATGCTGCTCCCTTTCTTCGCTACGGCGGCCGCCGTGCCCGGCGGTCCCGGGTCGCGTCCGCGGACCGCGCCGGCGGTCGCTACCAGACCACCGGGAACTCGAAGAGCCGCTGCAGGGTCCCGTCGTTGTTGTTGCTGCGCAGTTGGTCGAGGGGTACGGCCGGCCGCAGGTTGGGCATCCGCTCGACCAGCGTCCGGAAGGAGATCTCCAGCTCCAGGCGGGCCAGGTTGTCGCCGGGGCACCGGTGGATGCCGTGGCTGAAGGAGAAGCTGGGCCGGGGTGGCCGCCGGATCTCGAAGGTGTCGGGGTCGGAGGCCGAGGCCGGGTCGAAGTTGACCCCGGCGCAGCTGATGAGGATGCCCTCGCCCGCCTTGATCGATCCTCCGTCGAGGTCGATGTCCTCCACCGCGACCCGGGCGAACGCCTCGACGAGGGAGACGTAGCGCAGGATCTCCTCCACCGCGCCGGGGATCAGGCTGTGGTCGGCGCGCAGCGCCTCCCACTGCTCGGGGTTGTCCAGCAGCGCCAGCGTGCCCAGTGAGATCACGTTGGTGGTGGTGTCGGTGCCGGCGACCAGCATGGCCATGGCGATGTGGACCAGCTCCGAGCGGGTGATGGCCCCCTTGTGCAGCTGGTTGACGATCAGGTCGTCGATCAGCCCGGTCAGGCCGGCGCCCGGGTTGTTCTCCTTCTTCTGGATCAACCGGTCGAGGTAGTCGCCCAGCTCCGCGGTCGCCTCTTCGGCCAGTTCCGGCACGAACAGCTTCCTGGCCGGCGTCTCGAACTCCTCGTGGTCGTCGTAGGGGACGCCGAGCAGCAGGCTCATGACCATCGACGGCACCGGCTGGGCGAACTGGCTCACCAGGTCCGCCGGAGCCCCCTGGCTCATCATCTCGTCCAGCTTCTCGTCCACGATGCGCTGGATGTCGGGCCGCAGCTGCGCGCTGCGCCGCAACGAGAAACGCGGCATGATCATCTGCCGCTGCTTGGTGTGCTCGGGCGGGTCCACCCCGAACAGGACGTCGGCGTAGCCGCTGTCGACGACCTTCTCGAACTCCTCGTTGAGCAGGGGATAGTTCCCGTGGTAGGGGCGGATCGACACCCTGCGGTAGTCGGAGAGCACGGCGCGCGCCTGCGCCGCGCCGGTCACCAGCCAGGCGGTGCGACCGTTGTAGAGCCGCACCTTGGTCATCGGGCCTTCTTCACGGAGCTCGACGTGTTCCGTCGCCGGCCGGTACGGGCACTCCGACGGACGCGGAATCGGGAACGCCGGCAGATCAGCGGAGTGCGGCGGTGTGATGGTCATGGACGCCCCTTACTCAGGAATGGGAGGCCGCTGATGCGGATCAGCACGGCGCCGTTCGTCGGAACCGGGGGTGCTTCCTGCAGAGGTATCGTCGTACCGGCCGTTCCCCGCCCGCATCTTCTCGATTGCGACCCGCCGGCGGGATGGTGCCGGGATCGGGCGGACCACCGCATTTTCGAAGATCCGCCGGGCGGGGCCCGACGTCATGATGGGGCGAGGCCGACCGTCAGGAGTAGCGATGAGAACCGCGCACCGGACCTGCCCGATCTGTGACGCCGTCTGCGGCCTGCGACTCACTCTCGACGACGCGGGGCATGTGACGTCGGTGAAGGGCGACCCGGATGATCCCTTCTCCAAGGGATACATCTGTCCGAAGGGCGCCAGTCTCGGCCAGCTGGACGAAGACCCCGACCGCCTGCGCGTGCCGATGATCCGCGAGGGCGACCACTGGCGGGAGGCCAGCTGGGAGGAGGCGTTCCGGCTGGTCGACCGGGGCCTGACCAGGGTGATCGAGACCTACGGCCGCGACGCGCTGGCCGTCTACTTCGGCAACCCGACCTATCACACGATGGCCGGCTTCATGTACCGGCAGCCGCTGACGCAGGCGCTGAACAGCCGCAACACCTATTCGGCGAGCACCATCGACCAGATACCCAAGCACATCTCGACGGGCTTCATGTTCGGTGACCCGTTCGCCATCGCGGTGCCCGACGTGGACCGCACCGACTACCTGCTGATCATCGGGGCCAACCCGCTGGAGTCGCACGGCTCGCTGTGCGCGGCGCCCGACTTCCACACCCGGCTCAAGGGGCTGCGCGAGCGTGGCGGCAAGGTCGTGGTCGTCGATCCGCGTCGCACCCGCACGGCGGCCTTCGCCGACGAGCACCTGCCCGTACGGCCGGGCACCGACGTGTTCCTGCTGTTCGGGATCGTCAACACGCTCCTCGGTGAGGATCTCGCCACCGTCAATCTTGAGGTGAACGGCCTGGAGGAGCTGCGGGAACTGGCCGCGGAGTTCACCCCGGAGGCCGTGGAGCGGGTGTGCGGAGTGCCGGCCGGGCACGTCGTGCGGCTGGCCCGTGAGCTGGCGGCGGCGCCGACGGCGGCCGTCTACACCCGCATCGGCACCTCGACCGCCGAGTTCGGCACGCTGGCGCAGTGGCTGGTCGACGTGGTCAACATCCTGACCGGCAACTTCGACCGGCCCGGTGGCGTGATGTTCACCAGGACGGCGGCGCTGGAGATCTTCCGCACCGGCCAGCCGTTCGACACCGGGCGCTGGCACAGCCGGGTCCGCGGGCTGCCGGAGGCTCTTGGGGAGTTCCCCGTCGCCACCCTGGCCGACGAGATCGAGACTCCCGGGCAGGGGCAGGTCAGGGCGCTGGTGTCGATCGCCGGCAACCTCGTGCTGTCGGCGCCGAACGGCCCGAAGCTGGACCGGGTGCTGCCCGGCCTGGACTTCATGGTCTGCGTCGACCCCTACCTGAACGAGACGACCAAGCACGCCGACGTCATCCTGCCGCCGCCGCGGATCATGCAGATGCCGCACTACGACTTCCTGCTGCTGATCGTCACGGTGCGCAACTACACGAGGTTCTCCCCGCAGGTCCTGCCGCTGGGACCGGGACAGCTCTCGGAGGCGGAGATCCTGGCGCGGCTGACGCTCATCGTCTCCGGCCAGGGTGCGGACGCCGATCCGGCCGCGCTCGACGACATGATCCTCCAGCAGATACTGACCGGGGCCGTCGAGGCGCCCGGCTCCCCGTTCGCCGGCCAGGACGTGGCGCGGCTGCGCGCGGAGCTGGAGGGCGACAGCGGGCCCGAGCTGATGCTGGACGCGATGCTCAAGCTCGGCCCGTACGGCCTGTCGCTGGCCAAGCTGCGTGACAACCCCAACGGCATCGATCTCGGGCCGCTGGAGCCGAGGCTGAAGGAACTGCTGAACACCCCGTCCGGCCGGGTGGAACTCGCCGCGCCGAAGCTGGTGGGCGATCTCCAGCGGCTGCGTGAGCGGTTCTCCGGGCCGCAGCCGGAGATCCTGCTGATCGGGCGGCGTCAGCTGCGCTCGAACAACAGCTGGCTGCACAACACCCCGGCGCTGGTCGGCGGCAGCAACCGCTGCACGCTGCACGTCAACCCGGCCGACGTGGCCAGGCTCGGGCTCGGTGAGCAGGCCCTGGTGCGCTCGGCCGCCGGTGAGGTCGTGGTCCCGGTCGAGCCGACCGACAAGATCATGCCTGGTGTGGTGAGCCTGCCCCACGGCTGGGGGCACCAGGGCAGCACCCAGCGGGTCGCGTCCGGTCACGCCGGCGTCAACGCCAACGCGCTGACCGATGAGTCGGTCATCGACGTCCTGTCGGGCAACGCGGTGTTCAACGGAGTCCCCGTGAGCGTCAGTCCCGTCGGTTCCGGCCGCTGAGCGGTCGCGCGGGCGGGGCGTGAGCCTCCCTCTCCGGACATGCCGCCGCCGGCGGCGCCCGGAGGGGGAGGCTCGCCGTGCTGCGGCTGGGGGGTGCGTGGCCGCCGTTCTGAAGATCCGGCCGGTGCCGCGCTCCAGGTGCCGGGCCGGTTGGTTCACGGGTGCGGGGGTGCGGCCCGTGCCGAGCCGGGGCGAGGTGAGGCGGCGGGGGCGGCTCCGGCCGGTGGACCGGCACGACGGGGCGGGGCGGCGCGGTGCTTGGACCCGGAGCGGGGTAGGCCGACCGGCCTACCCCGCGGGGGAAGAGAAGCGATGAAGAGCGACGGGCGCAGCGCAGACGGTCAGCCGTTCACCGCCCCGGCCCGGTGACGGTCTCCCGCAGCACCCGCCGGAAGTCGGACACCATCGCGGTGACCGTGCTCTCGTCGAACAGGTTGCTGGTGAACCCGATCTTGCCGACGATGTCCCCCTCGGGCTGCAGCTCCAGCGTCCACAGTGCGCCGTCGGGCAGCTGCGAGCCCACCGGCGCCGACAGCACCCGCCGGCGCATCGCGGTGAACCGCAGGTCGCCGACCTGCGCGCCGCCCATCATGAACGGGGACTGGACGACCTGGAACACGCACGCGGCCGAGTTCGGCTCCATGACCGACGCCATCAGGTCGGGGGCCTCCTCGATCAGCTGGAGGAACGGGATCTCGTGGGTGTAGGTCGCGATGCACGTGGCGCGGACCTTGGCGATCACCTCGCGGAAGCTCGTGCAGCCGGAGATGTCGGTCCGCAGCGGCAGGAGGTTGTAGAAGGAGCCGACGGTGTCCTGGACCCAGGACGGGTGGCGTCCGGGGGTGAAGGTCGGCACGACGAGGTCCGTCTGGCCGGTCTGCTCACGCAGGTAGGTCAGGTAGGCGGCCAGCAGCACCATGAAGGGCGAGCTGCGGGTCTCGGCGGCCAGTGCCGCGGCCGAGGCCCTGAACTCCTCCTCCAGCAGGAAGCGGTGCCAGCCGGTGACGAACGGGCCCTCTTCCCGGGGGCGGTCGGTGGGGATGGGCACCACCTGTGCGCCGCGCAGGTTCTCCCGCCAGAACTCGCGCGCCGCGACGATCGCGGGCGCGGCCGTGTTGGCGTGCTGCCAGGCGACGTACTCCCGGTGCTGGCGGACCTCGGGCAGGTCGGGTGCCCGGTGCTCACGCCGTGCGGCGTAGCAGGCGGCGAGGTCACGCATGACGATCTGGGCCGACCAGCCGTCGACCGCGGTGTGGTGGGCCATGAAGACGAACACCGCGTCGCGGCGGTCGAAGCGGCCCAGCACTCCGCGCATGAGCGGCATCTCGTCGGCGCCGAACTCGCCGGCCTCGATCTCGTTGAGGAACTGCTCGGCGACCACGTCCCGGTCTCCCCGATCCCGATCGGCGAGGTCGTGGATCAGCAGGTCCGGCCAGGCCGGGGGGAATATCCGCTGGTAGGGCTCGCCGTCGTCGAGGACGACCGAGGTGCGCAGCGCCTCGTGCCGCGCCACCACGTCGTACAGGGCGCCCCGCAGGCTGTCGAGGTCGAGCTCACCGGTGATGCGCCAGCCGCCGACGATGGTGTACCGGGGGCCGTAGGGCCCGGCGCCGTCGCCGTGGTCCATCATGCGCAGGAACTCCTGCTGGAAGGAGAGCGGGATCCGGTCCTCGCCTCCGGTCGGCGGGGACGCCAGCGGCAGTGTGTCGGTCATCGGAGCTCATTTCTTCCGGGCGACGGTGAGACCGTCGGCGATGGGCAGCATCACCGTGTCGAACCGGTCGTCGCCGGCGAGCGCGGCGTTGAAGACGCGCAGCGTCTCGGCGCACTTGCGCTGTAGCGTTGAGTCGGCGAGCTCGGGGTCCAGGACATATCCGTCGAGCAGCACGTTGTCGGCCACCAGCAGGCCGCCGGTGCGCAGCAGCGGGACGGCCAGCTCGTAGTAGTTGGGGTAGTTCATCTTGTCGGCGTCGATGAAGACGATGTCGGCCGCGGTGTCGGCGGGCAGCTCGCGCAGCGTCCGGCCGGCGGGACCGAGCCGGAAGTCGATGCGATCGGCCACGCCCGCGTGCTCCCAGTGCTCCCGCGCGATGTCCACCCACTTGTCGGTCACGTCACAGGTGATCACGCGCCCGCCGGGGGCCAGGCCGAGGGCGAGCGCCAGTGCCGACAGTCCCGTGAACGTCCCCACGTCGACGACGGTCGTCGCCGACTGCAGTTTGGCCAGTATGGTCAGCAGCGCGACCTGCTCGACCGGCACCATCATGCCCGCCGCGTCACCGACCCCCGCGGTGCGTTCGGCCAGCATCCTCACCGCGGGGTCGGGCGGACTGCAGGACCTGACCAGATAGTTGCGCATGGCCTGGTTGACCGGCACGTGCTTGACCTCGGCGAACCCCGGGCTGCTCATGTCCCTCCCTGTGTTGACACGGGTCGCTCGGGCGGAGGCGACGCCACGCCCGGCCACACCGGAGCGCGACCATCGTCACCCGTGATCACAGCCCGCTGCATCCTCTGAAATGCGCTGCGGCCGACCGGCGCGGACGCCTGGCGGCGCTTGACAGCCCGCGCGGCGGCGGATTATGAACCTAGGAAGGTCATCGACGCATGAGCCCCGGCCGGCTCGACGCCGCGTCCGCGGGATCCGCCCGCGGCTGGGCCGCTCTTCGATACGTTGGTCGCGCAGAGCGGAAGACGGAAACCCTATTCATGTGTGTCTGCGGGCAAAGGGGTGTGCGATATGCCGGAGAACGTCAGCGCGGAGCGATTCATCGAAAGGCTGGAGGCCTACATCCCGTCGGACGAGGCCGACAAGATTCATCGGTATTTCAAATCCGGCGAGGGTGAGTACGGCGACGGGGACATTTTCATCGGTGTGCGGATGAGGGACGTCTTCGGGCTTGCCAAGGAGTTCATCGAGATGCCGCCCGACGAGATCGAAAAACTGCTGGAGAGCCCGGTCCACGAGGTGCGGGTCGGCGGCCTGAGTGTCATGGACAAGCAGGCCCGCCTCAAGAGGACGCCCGCCAGCCGCAGGAAGGAGCTCTACGACCTCTACATGAGGCGCCACGACAGGATCAACAACTGGGATCTGGTCGATCTCGGCAGCCCGCACGCGGTCGGCGGTTATCTGTCCGACAAGCCGCGCGACATCCTGTACAAGCTGGCGCGCTCGAAAGACATGTGGGAGCGCCGCACCGCCATCGTGAGCACCCTTTACTTCGTGCGGCAGGGCGAGGTCGACGACACCTTCAAAATCGCCGAGATACTGCTCGACGACGACCAGGACCTGATCCACAAGGCTTTCGGAGGGCTGCTGCGCGAGGCCGGTAAGAAAGACCACCAGAAGCTGCTGGACTTCCTGGACAAGCACGCCGCCACCATGCCGCGTACGGCTCTGCGCTACGCGATCGAACGTCTCGACAAAGAAGAGCGGAGTCACTATCTCGGCCTGAAGAAGGCGAAATAGGGCGGCGGGTCCGCTCAGGGATGCCCGCCCCGGCCGCGGCCTCCGCGACGGGGTCGGGTGCGCCGTCCGCACCGATCAGAGCATTCTGGAAGATGCGCCCGGGGTGGGCGGACGTGACGCTGATGTCATGGGTGAGTTCGAAGGCGGGACCGTGCCGATGACCGGAGGGGACGGCGGCCCGGCCACGGCGCGCAGGAGAGGTGGTCCGGCCCGGCGGCCGGGTCCCGGCCGCGTCCGCGGATCCCTCGCGCGCCCACGATCCCGGACCGGCCCGTTGGCCCTCTGATGCCCAGACGCGCGCGTCGGCGCCCTGTCCCGTGTCGAGCCGGGCGGCGCCGCGGCCGGCAGGACGCGCATGACCGCCTCCGATGGAGACATGATGGGGACGTCGCGGCGGCATGGGCCCCACGTGCCCGTCCCCGGATCGCGCGATGACGCGGCGCCGCCCTGCCGTGGGCCCCGTGAGTCCCCGAAGAACGCCGAACCCACGCTTGTCCGTCCGGCGCGCAGGCAGTGACCGGGAAGAACCGGCGAAGAAGCCGTAACAAGAGAAGGCAGAGCCATCCATGACCCAGACCGACAGCCCCCTCGACCTGCTGTCCCGGGCGCTCGACCAGACCGGCGCCCTCATCGCCCAGATCCGGCCCGGACAGGAGACGCTGCCGACCCCGTGCCGGTCCTGGGACGTGCGGGCGCTGGTCAACCACGTGGTGGACGAGATGCACCAGTTCGCCAAGGTGACCGCGGGTGGCGAGCGCAGGCATCTGGGCGTGGATGTCATCGGCGAGGACTGGTCCGGCGCCTACCGCGAGGCGGCTCAGGCGCTGCTGGCGGCCTGGCGGCAGTCGGGCGCCCTGGAGCAGACGCAGCGGCTGTCCATAGGCGAGGTCGACGCCGGATGGGCGGTCGGCCAGCACATCACGGAGCTGTCGGTGCACGCCTGGGACATCGCCAAGGCGACCGGCCAGCCGACCGACCTCGACCCCGAACTGGGACAACTGGCGCTGGACTGGGCCGGCAACAACCTCAAGCCGGAGTTCCGCGGGGACGAGGCGGACGGATACCAGATCGGTCCCGAGGTGAAGGTGAGCGACGACGCGCCGCTGTACGACCGGCTCGCCGCGATAGGCGGGCGCGACCCGAACTGACGGCGGCGCGGGGCGCCGGCCTGTGCGGGCGCGACCCGCGCAGGCCGGCGCCCCGCGGCCGTCACACCCCGGCCGGACCCGTCCCGGCGAGCACGGGTACGGCCGCTGCGCCGGGCTCCACCGTCAAATACGGCAATTCAGGAGATGTCTCGCGGCGCGTGGACACGGACTATGGAGCAGCGAAGATCTACACGCGCTCGGGCGACCGGGTGGTGAACCTGAAAGGGGCAGCCGCGCGCTGCTGGACACCACGCCGGCCGCCACCGGTGAACGGCTCGTCGGCTTCTCTCATGGGCCGCTATCGCAGCGTCGGATCTATTGCCGAACCGCAGGCAAGGCACTTTCCAAGGGAGACCTTATGCGAGTCCTGTTCACCGTCTATCCGTCGCACGCCCATCTGTGGCCGGCCGTGCCGGTCGCGTGGGCACTGCAGAGCGCCGGACACGAGGTGCGTGTCGCCTCTCACGCCAGGTTCACCGACTCGATCAGGGCCACGGGCCTGACGGCGGTGGCGCTGGGCGACCCGTCGGTCGACGAGGCGCGGATGCGGCCGGACGCGCGGCCTCCGGCGCAGCCCGAGGAGGTGCTCCGTTACGCCGACGCCCTCGGACTCGACGACGAGGGGCGCGAGCACTGGATCGCCTACTACCAGTGGCTGCTCAACCCCATCTCGGACTACGTCCGGATCGACCTCCCGTACGCGGCGGAACTGATCGACTTCGCCAAGGCGTGGCAGCCGGACCTGCTGATATGTGACCCGACCTTCGCGTGTGGGCCGGTGGCGGCGCGTGTCTCGGGTGCCGCCTACGCCCGCATGCTCCTGGGCGCGGACTACCTCGGGTGGAGCATGGACCGGCTCGCCGAGCGCAGGGACGAGGTCAGGGCCGCGGGCCTGTCGGAGAACCCGCAGGCCGATCTGGTCAGGCCGCTCGCCGAGAAGTACGGCATCGAGGTCGACGACGAGCTGCTGTACGGGCAGTGGTCGATCGACCCGATGCCGCCGGGGATGACCCTGCCGACCAGCGCGGTCAAGGTGCCGATGCGGTACGTGCCGTTCAACGGCGCCGAGGTCCTGCCCGAATGGCTCTACGAGCGGCCGCAGCGGCCGCGGGTGGCCCTGTCGCTGGGTGAGTCGACCCGCAGGTTCATCAAGGGTGACTGGGGCCGCACGCCGAAGATCATCGAGGCGGTGGCCGACCTGGACATCGAGCTGGTCGCCACCCTGAACAGCCTGCAGATGGAGGGGATCGAGCACATCCCCGACAACGTGCGGACGATCGACTGGGTGACCCTGACCCACCTGCTGCCCACCTGCTCGGCGATCATCCACCACGGCGGCATAGGCACCTACGCCGCCTCGGCCGCGCTGAAGGTGCCGCAGATCGTCTGTGACACCGGTGAGACCCTCATGATGCGCTCGGTCCAGGTGGACCCGCGCACCATGGAGGACGGGACCTACCGCATCGGCTTCGAGTTCGGCATCAACGAGGCGGTCGTCGAGACCGTCACCACCTGGGAGCTGCCGGCCAAGAAGCTCGAGGCGACCCCCACGTCGAACTACGTGATCAGCCGGGGCGCCGGCACCCGGCTGGACCACACCACGCAGTCGGTCGAGGAGATCCGCGAGATGATCCAGAAGGTGGTGACCGACCCCTCCTACCAGGCCGGCGCGCAGGCCGTCTTCGACGACTGGCTGTCCATGCCGAGCCCGTCCGGCGTCGTCCCTGTGCTGGAGAGACTGACCGCCGAGCACCGCCGCTGAACGCCCCCCTCAGCCGAGCGGTGCACCCCCCGAGCTCCTGGCAGTCGTACGGCTGCCAGGAGCTCGGCGTCCGTCCCGGTCGGCTCGCAGGGCGTGGACTCCCCTGACGGGGCGGGCACGTGCCGCGCTCTGCCCCGCTGACCGGCAACCTGGAGGACCGATGCGCACGCCAACGATCGACATGCTCCCCCTGCCGGGTGCGAGCCTCTACTACGAGGTGCGCGGCACCGGCCCCGTGCTGCTGCTGATCCCCAGCGGGAACGGCGACGCCGCCCCGCTCGGGCCGATGGCGGACGCGCTCGCCGACCGCTACACGGTCATCACATACGACCGGCGCGGTTTCTCCCGCAGCCCGCTCGACGGGCCGGTGGACGGCGGGCGGCGGCTGGAGGCCGACGTCGACGACATCCACCGCCTGCTCGGCCACCTGGCCCGGACGCCCGCGCACGTGTTCGGCAGCAGCTCCGGGGCCATCATCGCGCTGGCCCTGCTGGAGCGGCACCCCGACCAGGTCCGGACACTGATCTCACACGAGCCGCCGCTGGCGTCCATACTGCCCGACTCCGACCGGTGGCTCGGGTTCTACGCCGACCTGTACGACACCTATCAGAGTTCCGGCATCGAGGCGGCCAGGGAGGTCTTCAGGACCCGCATGGGCATGACCAGCCCGACGCGGCCGCCGAAGGACGCCGAGCTGCCCCCGCAGCAGCTGGCCGAGATGCTCTCCCGGCTCCGCCGCAACCAGGTGTTCTGGTTCGAGCACGAGATCCTGACCTATCCGGCCTTCGTCCCCGACCTGGCGGCGCTGGAGTCGGTGTCGGACCGGCTGGTCCTGGCCGGCGGGAGCGCATCGCGCGAGCACTTCCCCTACCGTCCCAACACGGTGCTGGCCGAACGGTTCGGCATCGGGATCGTGGACTTTCCCGGGGGCCATGTCGGCTATGTGACGCATCCGATCGAGTTCGCCGAGCTGCTCGCCCGCGTGCTGGGCCCCAGGAACGGCTGAGGCCGCGGGCGCCCGGCCCGCGCGCCGGCCGGGCGCCTGCGGGTGTGAAACCCAGACGGTCCCGCACTGCCGAGCCGGTGCGGGACCGCGGTCGTGGGGCCTCAGGCGGTGCCCGCGACGTCGGCGAGCAGAAGTTTCTGCAGCACCTTCTTGTCGGGTTTGCCGATCGGGGTGTGCGGCAGGTCGTCCAGCACCTCAAGCCGTTCGGGGATCTTGAACGCGGCCAGGCCGCGGGCGGTGAGGGCGGCGGAGACGTCGCCGAGCGTCAGCTCGTGGCCGGGGTGCAGGCGGGCGAACAGGCAGACCCGCTCGCCTACCTCCGGGTCGGGCATGGCCACCGCGGCGACCTCGGCCACCTGTGGCATCTCCTGCACCAGGGTCTCGATCTCACCGGCCGAGATCTTCTCGCCCGCCCGGTTGATCAGGTCCTTGACCCGGCCGCAGACCACCACGTTGCCCTCCGGCGTGATCCGCACCAGGTCACCGGTGCGGAACCAGCCGTCGGGGGTGAAGGAGAGGCTGTTCTGGTCGGGCACGCCGTAGTAGCCGCGCGGGGTGTAGGGGCCACGGGTGAGCAGCTCGCCGATCTCCCCGGGCAGCACCGGGTGCCCGTCCGGGCCGGCCACCAGCAGCTCGTCGTAGGGGCTGACGGGGGCGCCCTGCGTGGTGTGGGCCACCTCCTCGGAGGCGTCGGCCGGGGTGTAGCAGATGAGGCCCTCGGCCATGCCGTACACCTGCTGCAGGCGGCAGCCCAGGGCCGGGCCGATCCGCGCGGCGATCTCCGGCGACAGCACGGACCCGCCGACGTGGACGTAGCGCAGGCTGGACAGGTCGCGACGGCTGGTGGCGGCCTCCTCCATCCATTTGAGCACCACGGCGGGGACGGCCGAGGTGGCGGTGACGCCCTCGGCCTCGATCGCCTCGAACACCGGCTCCGGGCGGGGCGAGGGCAGCAGGACGGCCCGGCCGCCGGAGAACAGCGCGCCGAGGATCCCCGGGCTGGCCAGCGGGAAGTTGTGGCCGGCCGGGAGTACGGCGAGGTAGACCGTGTCCGGGCCGAAGTCGCAGGCCCTGGCGCTGCGCCGGATGTTGTACTCGTAGTCGTCGTGCGTCCGGCTGATCACCTTGGGCACGCCGGTGGTCCCTCCGGACAGCAGGAACACCGCGACGTCGGAGCCGGAGGGCGCCCGCCCGTCGAGCCGGCGGCGCCGGGCCGCGCTGTCGCCGTCCTGCTCGAGCAGGCCGCGCACGTCGACGCTGTCCGGCCGTACCTCCTGGCCCACCACCAGCACCCGCGCCGGCCCGGGCAGCGCGGCCGCCACCCGGTGGGCGAGATCCTGGTGGTCGTAGCCGCGCCAGGTGTCGGGGACGATCAGGGCCTTGGCCCGCACGTGCGTCCCGATCGAGACCAGCTCGTGCTCGCGGTGCGGCGGCAGCATCATCACCGGCACCACGCCGAGGCGGAAGCAGGCCACGGTGACCACGACGAACTCCCAGCAGTTCGGGAGCTGGACCAGGACGGTGTCGCCGTGGTCGAGGCCGAGGTCGGCGAGCCGCTCGGCCAGGGCGTCGGCGTTCACCGCCAGGTCGCGGTAGGTCAGCCGGTGCCCGCCGTCGACCACCGCGATCCGCTCGCCCCGCTGTTCGGCCCATTCCCACAGGTAGGAGCCCAGCGGGCGGCCCTGCCAGCAGCCGGCCGCCCGGTAGGCGTAGGCCAGGTCGGCGGGCCAGGGCACCACCCCGTCGAGCTTCATCGCACGCTCCCTTCACTGAGCGGGGCGGATTCGGAGCCGTCGATGCGCTCGGCCAGCAGGGAGGCGACCGCGTCGATGGTGGGCCGGTCCCAGAACAGCGTGACCGGCAGCGGCAGCCGGAACCGTTTCTCCAGCCCGCGCCGGATCCGCATCGTCATGACCGAGTCGAGGCCCATCTCGATGAGGGGGTGGCGCGGGTCCACCTCGGTCGCCGCGAGTTTCGTCTCGGCGGCGACCTGGCGGCGGATCTCCTCGGTCAGGAACAGATGCAGATCGGGCCCGTTGAGGCCGATCCACGGGGAGGTCGTCTGCTCGGCCGTGCTCTCCTCGGCGGGGGTGTCCGACGGCAGTTCGCTGAGCAGCGGGAGCCTGCGCTCGCCCGCCTCCAGCGGGATGGTCCGCAGGACGGCCGCGTAGCCGAGGTCGTAGCGCTCGGCCAGCTCCCAGGCGCCGAACGCCTCGGTGAGGCTGATGTCGGCCGTGCCGCGCGCGGCCAGCTCGACGTCGATGACGGCGGAGGAGGTGGACATGCCCAGCCCTCGCCAGGAGGTCCAGCCGAAGCTGGTGGTCGCGCTGTCCCCGGCGGCCCGGCGGTGGGCGGCCAGCGCGTCGAGGAAGGCGTTGCCGGCGGCGTAGCTGGCCTGGCCGGGCAGGCCGAGCAGTTGGCCGCTGGAGGAGAACAGTACGAAGAAGTCCACGCTGCCCGGCGGGAACAGGCTGTGCAGCACCAGCGCGCCGTTCACCTTGGGTCGCAGGACGGTGCGCAGCGATCCCTCGTCGAGGGTGCGGAGGGTGTGGTTGTCCAGGACGCCGGCGGCGTGCACGACGCCCCGGATGGGGGGCAGCCCGAGTGAGGCGGCCGACAGCAGCTTCGCCGCGGCCTCGGCGTCGGCGATGTCCACCGCCACCGTGACCACGGTGACGCCGAGCCGTTCCAGCGACCGGATGGCCTCCACCTGCGCCAGCTCGGTGGGGTCGGTGAGCCGGTCCCAGGCGTCCCGGGGCGGCAGCGCCCGGCGCCCGGCCAGCACGATCCGCCGCCCGCCCCGGTCGGCCAGCCAGTGCGCGACCTCCAGGCCGAGGACGCCGAGGCCACCGGTGATCAGGTAGGTGCCGTCCGGCTGGCAGGTCATCGGCTGGCGGACGGGGTCGCCCTCCAGCCGGCGCAGGCGCGGCAGTGACGGCTCGCCGTCGCGCACCACGACCACGTCCTCGCCGCGCATGGTGCGCACGACGGAGATGAGGCCGGGCACGTCCTCCGGTGACTGCCCGATGTCGACGACGCCGCCCCAGAACTCGGGATGCTCGCCGCCGATGATTCGTCCCAGGCCCCACAGCGGGCCGTGTCCCAGCGCCCGCTCGTCCGCGCTCTCGCGCACGCCCTGGGTGACGCACCACAGCCGGGCGGGGGTGACCAGCCCGGTGCCGGCCAGCCGCTGCGCGGTCCGCGCCAACAGCCACGAGGCATGGGCCGCCGTCTCGTCCACCTCGCTGGGCGCTCCCAGCGCCGGCACGACCAGGACGATGTGGTCGCCGGTCAGCTCGGAGTCGCGCAGCTCCTCCGGCGTGGTGGCGATGCGGTGCGGGATGCCCGAGCCGCCGAGCCGCTCGGTCAGCCTGCCGAGCAGCGCCGTGTCGGGGCCGACGAGGACCATCTCCGGCGTGATCAGGGACTCCTTGCGCTCCGCCGGCCGCCAGGTGATCTCGTGCACCAGGCGGCGCGGGTTGGTGACCGCTCCGACGTCGCTGTCCAGCACGCCGTACCGCAGCCGCGACAGCCTGCCGACGACGGTGCCGTCGAGGTCGGCGATCTCCACGTCGACGGCGTCGTCGCCGGTCACGCGCACGGTGACGCGGGCCCGTGCCGGTGAGGTCTCGGCGAGGGTGACACGGTGGATGTGCGCGGGCATGCGCAGGATCGGCGGTCCGGAGAAGGCCACCGAGGCGGTCGACAGGGCGGCGTCCAGGATGGGCGCCCACGTGGTGGGCACGGTGTCGGCGTCCTGGTCGGCGCGGACGGTGGCCACGAGGGTGCCTTCGCCGAGCTGGATCCGTTCCACCGCCCAGGGGAAGCCCATGGCGGCCACGCCGAGCGCGGCGAGCCGGTCGACGACGTAGTCGGTGGGCAGCTCCTCCCCGGCCGCCACGTCGTCGGGCTCGAGGTGCGTGTCCGGGGCGGAGTGTGGCTCGACGGCCGCGGTGGTGTGCGTGACCCAGCCCTTGTCGTCGGCGCCGTCGTCGGCGATCTGGGACGACAGCCGGACCGTGCCGTCCTGCAGGACGATCTGCAGGTTGCGGGGGCTGGTGACGCTGACCGGCACGCGCAGGGCCACGTCGGTCAGATCCGGCCAGGGCCCGGTGGAGGCGGCGGCGGTGAGGAAGGTGTTCAGCAGGACCGCCGCCGGGATGATCTCCACCTCGCGGACCGGGTGGTCGCCGGGGTAGGGGCGGGAGTCGCGGTCGAGGTAGGTCAGCCAGGCCTGCGCCGGGGTCGTGCCGATGACGCTGGTCCGGCCGCCGAGCAGGGTGTGGCCGGCCGGGTCGTGCTGTTCGGTCAGGGAGGAGCGGCCCACCGGCTCCTCGCTCCAGTGCGGTCTGTGCTGCCAGGCCGTGGTCGGCAGGTCGGCGAGCGTGCCGCCCGGCCACAGGGCCGACCAGTCCACCTCCGCGCCGTGGCAGTACAGCAGGCCGAGATTGGTGAGCAGCGTCTCGCGTTCGGGCCGGTTGCGGCGCAGGGAGTGGGTGACGAAGGCGTCCTCGACGCCGAGCCCGTCGAGCGTCTCGTTGATGGAGTGTTCCACGACGGGGTGGGGGGAGACCTCGACGAACAGGCGGTAGCCGTCCTCGACGGCCGCGGTCACGGCCTGGGCGAAGCGCACCTGCCCGCGCAGGTTGGCCGCCCAGTAGGAGCCGTCTCGCGGCGCGGTGGAGCGGGGGTCGTGCAGTGCCGTGGTGTAGACGGGGATGGCGGGTGTCCGCGGCGGCAGGTCGGCGGCGGCCGAGGCCAGCGCGTCGAGCAGCGGGTCCATGTGCGGGCTGTGGAAGGCCACGTCGGAGTCGACCTGGCGGACGCCGAGCCCTTCGGCCTGCCACCGCTCGCTGATCTCCCGGACGGCTTCGATGTCGCCGGAGACCACGGCCGATCCGGTGGCGGCGGCGACCGCCACCGCGAGGTCGCGCCGGTCGCCGAGGCGCTGTTCGGCCTCCTGCGGCGGCAGGTTCACCATGGCCATGGCGCCCCGGCCGGCGACCTGGCGCAGGAGCACCGAGCGCCGGCAGACCAGCCTCGCGCCCTGTTCGAGGGTGAGCACCCCGGCGGTGACCGCCGCGGCGATCTCGCCGACCGAGTGGCCGATGACCGCGTCGGGCCGTACGCCGCCGGCCCGCCAGAGTGCGGCGAGCGCCGTCTGCACCGCGAAGATCATCGGTTGGATGACGTCGACCGGCTGCGGGGCGTCGTCGAGGATCGTCGAGCGGGGCGACACGCCCATCTCCTCGACGAACACCGGCTCCAGCCGGTCGATCACCCCGGCGAAGACCGGGTCGGTGGCCAGCAGCTCGCGGGCCATCCCGGTCCACTGGGAGCCGTGCCCGGAGAAGACCCAGACGAGTCCGCGGCCGGTGGACGGTGGCACGGTCCCGGTCGCCGCCCCCGTGCCGGATCCGGCCAGCTCGCGCAGTCGCGCGATCAGTTGCTCGCGGTCGGCGGCGAACACCGCGGCTCGGTGGGGCAGGTGGGTGCGCCGGTGCGCCAGCGTGTGGCCGACGTCGGCGGTCTTCGTCCCGCCGTCTCGCGTGAGCCGGTCGGCGAGGCGGCCGGCGTACTGGCCGACGGCGGCCTGGCTGGCCGCCGACAGCGGGTACAGGGCCGGGCCGCTGTCGTCGGCGGCCTGCTCGGCGGGCGCGTCGGCCGCCTCCAGGATGACGTGCGCGATCGTTCCGCCGTAGCCGTACCCGGACACGCCGGCCCGTCGGGGCCCGCCCGTGTCCGGCCACGGGGTCAGCTCCGTCGTCACCCGCAGGCCGGAGGTGTCCCAGGGGATGGCGGGGTTGGGTGTGGTGAAGTTCAGGCTCGGCGGGATCTCGGCGTGCTGCAGCGCGAGCACCGTCTTGATCACGCCTGCCACGCCGGCGCCGGCTTCGAGGTGGCCGATGTTCGGCTTGACCGACCCGATCAGGCAGGGCTGCCCCTCGGGGCGGCCGGGCCCGAACACCGAGGTCATCGCCCCGGCTTCGAGCGGGTCGCCGACCCGGGTCCCGGTGCCGTGGGCCTCCACGTAGCCGACCGTGGCCGGGTCGATCCCGGCGGCCCGGTAGGCGCGGCGCATGAGATGGGCCTGTGCCTCGCCGCTGGGCGCCATGATGCCGTTGGTCCGCCCGTCCTGGTGCACGGCGCTGCCCCGGACGACCGCGAGCACCCGGTCGCCGTCGCGCCGGGCGTCCGACAGCAGCTTCAGGACGACGACGCCGCCGCCCTCGCCGCGGCCGTAGCCGTCGGCGTCGGCGTCGAAGGACTTGCTGCGCCCGTCCGGTGAGGTGGCGCCGGCGGCGTCGAGCACCAGGGACAGCCCCGGCGCGGCCATCACGAGCACGCCTCCGGCGAGTGCCACGGGGCACTCCCCGGCGCGCAGCGCCTGCGCCGCCAGGTGGATGGCCACCAGTGAGGACGAGCAGGCGGTGTCGACCGCCACGCTCGGGCCGCGCAGGTCCATCGCGTAGGAGACGCGGTTGGCCACCGCGCAGTAGGCGCCGCCGATGCCGGTCCACGCCTCGATGCGGGGAAGGTCCTCCAGCAGCCTGCGGCCGTAGTCGTCCGCGCCGACCCCCATGAAGACCCCGGCGTCGCTCCCGCCGAGATCGCGGGGCGGGATCCCGGCGTGTTCGAGCGCCTCCCAGGCCAGCTCCAGCACGATGCGCTGCTGCGGGTCCATGAGGGCGGCCTCGCGCGGGGTGATGTCGAAGAAGTCGGCGTCGAAGCCCTTGACGTCGTTGAGGAAAGCGCCGCGCCGGGTCACGTCGCGCACCGCGGCGGCGTGCTCCCGGCCTTGGGAGGCGTACCAGTCCCAGCGGTCCCGGGGGAGCTCCCCGATGGTGTCGCCGCCCTCGCGCAGGAGGGTCCAGAACTTGTCCGGGGAGTCGATGTCCCCGGCGAATCTGCAGGCCATCCCGATGATGGCGACGGGTTCGGGGGAGTTCATCGGCGGTCCCGCGTCATCGTGTTGACGGTCTTGAAAACGGCGCCGGCCACGGTCATCCCCTTGTCCTTGCACCAGAGCCCTCCTTCGCTCGTCGCAGGCCTCCCTCCGGGGCCTCGAGAGCAGCTCAGAACCAGTGGAACGGGGTTCCTACTTGTGGCCGACGACGAGTGTGTGACTGAAACCCATGTCCTGGTAGCGCTCGATGCGCGAGAAACCCGCGTCGAGGACGGCCTTCTCCATGTCGTTGGGCGAGTAGGTCATGCCCTCGCCGGAGGCCAGCGCCAGGAAGTACGGTGACACCAGTCCGCCGCTCATCGACCCGGTGCCCTCGTCGTTGGAGGTGAAGTTGTAGACCAGGCACACACCCCCCTCGGGCAGCGCGTCGTAGCACTTGCGCAGCAGCTCGGTGTTGCGCTCCAGCGACCAGATCTCGAAGATGTGGAAGAAGAGGATCGCGTCGGCGCCCTGGGGCAGCGGGTCGGCGAACAGGTCGCCGGCGTGGAAGTGCACCCGCTTGTGCAGGTCCGGGTCCTCGATCCGCTGCGAGGCGAGCCGGGTGACGCTCTCCTGGTCGAAGACCGTCATCTCCAGCTGCGGGTAGCGCCGTGCCAGCTCGATGCTGTTGGTGCCGTCGCCGCCGCCGATGTCGATGGCGTGGCGGATGTTGGAGAAGTCGTAGCGGTCGAGGATCTGCGCGAAGGCCCGCTGCGAGGCGTCGCCCATGTTGTCGTAGAAGACCTTCTGCAGCTCGGGGTGGGCGGTGAGGCGCTGGTACAGTGTCGTGCCCGGGCCGCTGATGTGGCGCAGCCCCACGTTGGTGTTCTGCCGCATGGACTCGGCGAAGTCGACCAGGCTGGCATTGATGATCTTGGCTTGGATGTCGATGAGCGGGCCGAGGAAGCGCTCACCGGAGCGCAGCAGCTTGCGCCGGGCCATCTCGCTGTTGACGTACTTGTCGCCCTGCTTCTCCAGCAGCAGCAGGGAGGTCAGCCCGAGCAGCAGGACGCGCGCGGGCTGCTCCTCCACGCCGATCGCCGTTGCGACCTCCTTGAGGTCCATCCCTCCCGCCCCCTCCAGAAGCTCGAAGAGGTCGAACTCAAGCCCGGTGCGCAGCAACTCGAATGCGGTAGTGCCGTGAATGATGATCCGCAAGTAGTCGGCATCCGTGATGGTGACGCTGGCGGCCATGGATCTCCTCCGCAGATGGAAGGCGAGCGAAAGGCGGAAGCACTGCCCGGTCCACGGCCGTGACCGCGTCCTGAGGGGAAGCGCCTTCCTGGTTGTGGCTCTGTCGCCTCCTCGGATCCAGCCCTTCCTGCTCGCGTCTCAGATACTCGTCGCTCCTGACACGACGTCTCCACCAAGCATGATCGCGGCACTTGTGGTCCGCACCTTCTGGAGTGCGATGCCGCGCGGCACGGTGGCGGTGTCGCGCCGCGGGTTGTGCGGTGGCGGCGGGGCGGATCGCCGGCCGCGCCGTCCTCGCATCGCATTCGAGAAGATGCCCCGGCGCGCGGGTCACTGAGATGATCACTCCGTACGGCGTCGCCGCGGAGTGCCGCCACTCATGGTCGTCGCCGGGAGGGGCGGGGGGCTGCGGCCGGGTGGCGATGAGTCCGGGGCCGGTCCGCCGCGTCCGGGCCGGGACGGGCCGTGCCGGCCGTCGTCACGCTCTGGCGTCTCCCGCCGGCGGGTGCGCGCAGGGGGCGCCGGCCGGGGCCGGACAGCAGGAAGGACAGGGGCCGGCACCGGCCTCCTGACCGTAACCACCGGCGCCCACCCGGCGGGTGGCACGGCCGGATCCGCCGCAGACGGCGTCGCCGGGCCGCCTCGCACCACGTCCGTGAAGGAGAACCTGATGGTCGACATGATCAACGTTTTTCAACCGTCGCTCGGTGAACAGGAGCTGGCGGCGGTGCGGGAGGTCTTCGAGAGCAACTGGGTCGGCCGTGGTGAGAGGGCGAACGAGTTCGAGGCGGGGTTCGCGCGCCATATCGGTGTCGGCCGGGAGCACGTGACGTCGGTCAACTCCTGCACCGAGGCGACGTTCATAGCGATGGAGCTGGCCGGTGTCGGCCCGGGCTCGGAGGTGGTCCTGCCGACGGTGAGTTTCGTCGGCGCGGGCAACGCCATCGCCTCGCGCGGCGCGCAGCCGGTGTTCTGCGACGTCGATCCGCGGACGCTGAACCCCACCGTCGCCGATGTCGAGGCCGTGCTGACGCCGCGGACCAAGGCGGTGCTCATCCTGCACTACGGCGGTTATCCGGGGGAGGTCGCCCAGATCGCGCAGCTGTGCAGGGACCGCGGGATCCTCCTGATCGAGGACGCCGCGATCGCGATCGCCTCGCGCGTCGACGGCCGGCCGTGCGGGACGTTCGGGGACATGGGGGTCTGGAGCTTCGACCACGGCAAGATCGTCGTGACGGTCGACGGTGGGATGCTGTACGTGCGCGACCCCGAGCTGGCGGCGCGCGCGCCCAAGCTGGCCTATTTCGGTCTGGAGCAGAAGAGCGGGTACGACCAGGCGCTGCGCGCCCGCACGCGGTGGTGGGATTTCGAGATCTCGTCGTTCTCCAGGCGCTCGGTCACCAACGACGTGCTCACCGCCATCGGGAACGTCCAGCTGAGCCGGCTGCCGGAGTTCATCGAGCGCCGGCGTGAGATCGCGCGGCGCTACGACAGCGGGCTGGCCGGCCTCGACGGCCTGCTGTGCCCGCCGCCGCTGCCCGCCGGCCACGAGTCCTCCTACTACATGTACTGGGTGCAGTTCGAGGGCGGCATCAGGGACGAGATCGCGCGTGACCTCTACGAGCGCGGTATCTACACCACCTTCCGCTACCCGCTGCTGCACAAGGTCGCGGCCTACGGGTCGGGTGCCCTGCTGCCCAACGCGGAGGCCGCGGCCGACAGGACGCTGCTGCTGCCGATGCACCAGGCGCTGAGCGACGCCGACGTCGAGCGGACCATCGAGGCGGTGCGCGAGTGTGTGAGCGAGCGCCTCGGCGGCGCCGGGGGCGTGAAGCTCGCCGTGGCCGACCGCAGGGCAGGATGACCTCAGGCGCACGACCGGGGCGCCCCCTCCGACTGCCGGAGGGGGCGCCCCGATGGCGTTGCCGGGGGTCTCAGACGATGTGGACCTCGGGCACGTAGAGGATCCAGCGGCCGCCGGCCTCGCGGAAGCCCTGTTCCTTGGCCATGATCTCTTCTGCGTGGTTCCAGGCGAACAGCAGGGCGTAGTCCGGGTAAGGGGCGGAGAAGGCCTCCGGCGGCTTCACCGGCAGGTGCGAACCGGGCACGAGGTGTCCCTGCTTGGACGGGGTGGAATCGCACACGAACGGGACCAGATCCGGCCCGATCCCGCAGTAGTTGGTGACCGTCGAGCTCTTGCCCGGCGCGCCGTAGCCGATCACCCGCTGCCCGTCCGACTGGATCCTGTGCAGCAGCGCGACGAGGTCGTCCCGCACGCGCTTGACGGTCTGCCCGAAGTGCTCGAAGGTCTCGGTCTCCGACAGCCTGCGGGCGCGCTCCTCGGCGAGCAGCGCGTCGACGGCCGGCGCCGGGGTGCGCGCGCCGGCTCTGGCCAGGGTGTAGCGGATCTCGCCGCCGTGCAGCGGGATGTGCTCGGCGTTGACCAGTTCGAACCCGAAATGCCTGGCCATCGCCTGCACCGAGGTCACGCTGAAGTAGAAGACGTGCTCGTCGTAGATCTGGTCGAAGGCGGTCCGCTCGATGATGGTGCCCAGGTAGGGCTCCTCGAACACGAACACGCCGTTGGGCGCCAGCAGCGCGTCGATGCCCCGGAAGACCGAGTCGATGTGCGCGATGTGGCAGATGGTGTTGGCGCCGAAGATGACGTCGGCCTCGCCGTGCTCGGAGCGGACGGCGGCCGCGGTCCGCTCGTCGAAGAACTCCGACAGCACCCGGACGCCCTTGGCCCTGGCCAGTTCGGCCACGTTCGCCGACGGCTCGACGCCCAGGTGCCGCACGCCGGCCTGCGCGACCGTCGAGAGCATCACGCCGTCGTTGCAGCCGATCTCGACGATGAACGGGTCGGAGCCGGTGAGCTCGGTCTCCAGGAAACGCCGGGCGTTCCGCTCGAAGTGCTTGCGATGGCCGGCCGATCCGGAGGCGTGGTACCGGTAACCGGCGTGGTATCTGAGATCCTGCGGCACCTCCTCGACCAGCTGCACCATCGTGCAGAGTTCGCACACGCCGACGGCGAGCCGGAAAAAGAATTCTTGCTCTGCCTCGTGCGGCAGCAGGAAACCATTCGCCGTTGGTTGCCGCCCCAGGTCGACGAACTCCTGCACTTTCCCGCCACAAACCCGACATTTGGTGTACATGAACTGAGCTTAACCGTCGGTGTCGTGGTCGCGCTTCTTCGCGGATGCCGATTTCACCCGCCCGCCGTTCCAAGAATGGTCACATAATTAGCGCAGATGCTTATATCGGCCAGAAAATCTGGTTTCCGGATATGAGCGCAGTGCCCGCACGGCCGCCGGGGAACCGCCGCTCATGGAGGGCCGGGGTGCTCTCGCCGTACGCGGGCCCAGGGACTGCGGAATCGTCACGCGTCCGTTCCCGGCCGCATCCATCGCTGCGGGTGCCGTGCCTGTGCCCGTGACGGCGGGCGGCCGCCGGCGCCCCCGAAGCCGCCGCGCGCGGAGCCGGGGGACGGCCGAAGTGCCCTGTGGCGTGCCGCCGGCGTGGAGGTGTCCCCGGAGGGGGCGCGGTGGCGCCGGCGGTACGTCGGGCGCCCGGGTGGGCGGCGTGGGCGGCCTGGCGGCGGCCCGGTCGCGCCGGACGCCGCGGTGGCCGCGCCCCTCCAGCCGCATGCCGTCCGGTCAGTAGGTCACGACGGCCTTGAACCGGACCTCGCCCTTGGCGACCTTGTCCAGCGCCTCGGCCACCTGGGTCTTGTCGAACACCTCCACCTTCGGCGTCACCTTCCCGGAGGCGACCACCTCCAGGGCCTCCTTGAGGTACTGCGGACCCTCGTGGGTGGCGCCGAGCACCTGGTGCCGCTGGGCGAAGAACGGCCTGGCCAGGTCCGGCGCGAGCGTGAACGGTTCCAAGCCGTCGATCCCGGCCAGCACGATCCGGCCGCCGAGCCGCAGCCCTCGCATGCTGTCGGTGGCGGCGGCGTAGGAGGGGCCGGTCGCCAGGATCACGTCGGCGCCGCCGGCGGCGAGCAGTTCCTCGCCGCTGCCGACGACGGTGTCGGCGCCGAGCTCCCGGGCCAGGGCGTGCTTGTCCGGCGACCGGGTGATGGCCACGGTCTCAAATCCGCCGGCGGCGGCGAACTGCAGCGCCAGGTGCCCCAGACCGCCGATGCCGAGGACGGCGACCCTCTCCTTCGGCCTGGGGGCGCCCACGCGGAAGGCGGACCAGGCCGTGTAGCCGGCGCACAACACCGGGGCGGCGAGCTCGTAGTCCAGGCCGTCGGGGAGCAGCACCGTGCCGCTCGCGGCGGCCACCATGTACTCGGCGTGCCCGCCCGGCACGGTGAAGCCCGTCATCGCGGGGGCCGCGCAGCGGAACGCCGCCTGCCCGGAGACCGGCAGTTCGAGCGCGCAGTAGTCGCATCGCCCGCATGTCCCCTGGATCCAGGTGGTGCCGACCCGGTCACCGACCTTGCGGGAGGTGACTCCGGCGCCGACCTCCACGACCTCGCCGACCGGTTCATGCCCGGTGACGGCGGGGGAGAAGGCGGGGAAGGGGATGATGCCCCGTGTGGCCAGTACGTCGTTGTGGCAGATCCCGGACGCGTGAACCCTGATCAGCACCTCACCGGGGCCCGGCCGTGGCGTCGGCACCTCACGCAGTTCCCACGCGGCATTGACCTCTGGAATGACGGCAGCCTTCATTGCCAACCCACCTTCGCGGTGCGGGGAATTAGTCCTACGGCGGGTCCGGCTCGAGGCCGCGCACCGCTGGAAGACGCCGGTCTCGGCCGTTGCGCGCTCGGCAGGTGGCACCGCGGCCGCCGCCGGGCTCCGCAACCGCATCCTCACACCGGCGCATGGGTCCGGCATCTTTTCGATTGCGCTGTCGCGGACGCGCCGGCCGGGCGTCGCAGGGTGCGATCGGCGCCTGCGCGACTACGCAATTCAGGAGATGCCCGGCGGCACGCTCACTTGTGACGATGCGAGGGCGTGGCACAGGCGGCACCGACGCGCCGCCTGTCCGGAAATGCTGCTTTTCGCAAGCGTCCCGCCGAGAAAAGGAACAGCACGGTCGATGTGGGGCTCTCATCCACCGGCAACGGAACCGGCGTCGACAAGGCAAGTCCCGAACGTGGTTGTCCGATTCTGTTCGGCGACATCCATCGGAATGCCTGATCTGGATCGAGACTCGAGGAGATGATCGCCATGAGTATTAAAGTCGGCGACCGTGCGGTCGTGCTCGGCGGAAGTATCACCGGATTGTTCGCCGCCAGCGCGCTCAGCAAGGCCTACCGCGAAGTGGTGCTGGTGGACCGTGACACGCTGATCGACGTGACCGAGTGGCGACGTGGCGCCCCGCAGACCCGGCACATCAACGGGCTGCTCGCGCGCGGCCAGCTCGCTCTGGAGGAGATGTTCCCCGGGATCACCCAGGAGATGGTCGACGACGGGATCCCGCTGTCGGACATGGCCGGCACCGTGCGCTGGTACTTCAACGGCGAGCCGCTGAAGCAGGTCCGCGCCGGCCTGACCTCCATCGCCGCCACCCGCCCGATCATGGAGTTCTACGTCCGCCGGCGGGTGCAGGCCATGCCCAACGTCACCTTCATGGAGAACACCGACATCGTCGGTCTGGTCACGACGGCCGATCACTCCCGGGTGACCGGGGCGCGGGTGCAGGCTCAGGCCAAGGGCAGCAAGGAGCAGATCCTTGAGGCGGACCTGGTGATCGACGCCGCCGGCCGTGGCTCGCGGACTCCGCTGTGGCTGGAGCAGATGGGGTATCTGCGGGTCCAGGAAGACGGGATGAAGGTCGGCCTGGGTTATGTCAGCCGGCACTATGTGCTGAAGCCGGGCACCGACCCGTTCGGCACCGACCACTCGATCAACCCGGTCGCCTCCGCCACGCTGCCCCGGGGCGCGATCTTCACCAAGACCGACAGCGGCAAGGTGGAGCTGACCGCCTACGGCATCCTCGGCGACCACCCGCCCACCGACCCGGAGGGCTTCAACGAGTTCGTCAAGACCCTCGCGGCGCCCGAGATCTACGAGACGATCATCCAGGCGGAGCCGCTCGACGATCCGGCGCTCTTCCGTTTCCCCACCACGATGTGGCGCCGTTACGACCTGCTCCCCTACCTGCCCGAGCGGTTCCTGATCATGGGTGACGCGGTGTGCACGCCCAACCCGGTGTACGCCCAGGCGCAGACGCTGGCCTCCCTTGAGGCGCTCGCCCTGCACCGGCACCTGGCGAGGGGGGTGGCGCCGAAGCCGAAGGACTTCCAGCAGGATGTGGCCGACATCATCAAGCCGGCGTGGGAGATGACCTCGAGCGTCAACCTCAGCTTCCCCGGTGTGCAGGGGAAGCGGACGCTGAAGGTCCGGGCCGGCAACGCGTTCATGCGTCTGCTGCAGAAGGCCGCGACCCAGGACCCGCGCTTCACCGCCGCGTTCATGAGGGTGGCCGGGCTCATCGACCCGCCGGAGACGCTCATGCGGCCGGCGCTGATCATCAGCGTGCTGCGGCAGCTGTGGCGCAAGCCCGCGCTGCCCAGCGTGCCGCAGCGGACCGTCGCCCGTCCCAGGTCGAAGGCCGCCGCCAGGTGAGCCGCGTGCCGGGTGGAGGAGCGGGCCGGTCGGCCGGTGACTTCATCCGGCCCGGCCGCGCCGAGATGAGCGCGGCCGCGCGGATGTGACCGCCGGGCCGGGGCCCCGTGCAGGCCCCGGCCGCCACGGGTCCCGGTGCCGGGGCCGGCGGCGTCCAGGCGGCCGCTGACGGAAGGTGTCCGCCCCGCCGGAGACGGCGGGGCGTCCGTCTGTCCGGGTGCGGGCGCCGGCCGGTGCGGTGCGGGGGGCCGGAGGCGGCGGAGGTGCGCGGCCGTCCGCCTGTCGAGGGTGGTCCGGGCAGGTCTGGGCGGGATGCCTGAGCGCACGCCGTAGGCGCGCTGAGAGCCGGCGCGGAGGGGTCCTTTCCGGGACCCGCCCGCGCCGGCTCTCAGCTTTTGCGCGCCGGAGGGTCAGGTCGCTCCGCTGTCGGGCAGGCCGAGCCACCACGGGCTGGAGCGGGCCCATTCGATGGTCTGCAGGAGTCCCTCGCGCAGCGGGGTCCGGCAGTCCCAGCCCAGGATCTCGCGTGCCTTGGCGTTGTCGGGGACCCGCCGGGACAGGTCCTCATAGGCCGGGCCGAGCCGCTGGCTGGTGTCGACGTCGATGATCGACGGGCCGGCCCCGGTCAGTTCGGCGATGAGCCGGACGACGTCCCCGACCGTGGTCTCCACCATGCTTCCGACGTTGAAGGACTCACCGACCGCCTTGGGGTGGGTGGCGGCCAGGATGGTGCCTTCGATGGCGTCGTCGACGAAGGTGAAGCACCGCGTCTGCCGCCCCTGGTCGTAGACCACCATGGATTGCCCGTTGAGGGCCCGGTGGATCGACCGGCTGACGATGTAGGCGGGCCGCTGGCGGGGGCCGTAGACGTTGAAGTAGCGCACGATCGTGGCCTCCAGCCCGTGCTGGCGGGCGAAGGCGAAGGTGAGGTGCTCGGCCAGGGCCTTGCCCGAGGAGTAGGACCAGCGGTCGGAGGAGGTGGCGCCGAGCACCCGGTCGCTGTCTTCGCGCCACGGCACGGCGGGGTTCTTGCCGAAGACCTCGCTGGTGCTGGCCAGGATGACTTTCGCGCCGGTCCGGTGGGCGAGGTCCAGCACGTTGCGGGTGCCGGTGAAGTTGATGTCGATGACGTCCATCGGGCGGGCCAGGTACTGGTCGACGCCGACGACCGCGGCCAGGTGGTAGACGATGTCGGTCCCGGGGGTGATCGCCTCGGCGAGTCTCGCCGGATCGCGGATGTCGCCCTCGACGTGTCTGGCGTGCTGGCCGGTGGAGGTCTTCGACGGCGGTGCGCCGTCGAAGACGGTGACCTGGTCGCCTTGTGCGATGAGCCGCTCCACCAGGTGGCTGCCGACGAAGCCGCTCCCGCCGGTGACGACCACCCGGGACGGGCGGTGCACCTGGTCGTTGTGGGGCTTGCCGGCCGCGGCGCCCGCGCCGCCGCTCTCGTGCGCGGCGCTCATGAGCCCGACTCCACGTAGAGTGCGGCCACGGGACCCTCGACGAGGCGCGAGACCGGCGCCACCGGGTAGCTGTGCGGGTCGGGGGCGGCGGGGGCGCCCACCCGCCCGATCCCCTGGTAGAGGTAGCCCAGGCGGCGCAGTGAGGCGATCTTCTCCTTGGAGTAGTAGGCCCGCCCGTCGAGCAGCAGGCATGATCGGGCGACGGGCAGTGCCGCGAAGTCGATGTCCTCGAACTCCCGGTGCAGTGCCAGTACGGCGATGCAGTCGGCGTCCTGCACGGCCTCCTGCAGGCTCGCCGCGGGCGTGATGCCGAACAGTTCCTCGGCGTGGGCGACGTCGACCAGCGGGTCGAAGATGCGCACCTGGGCGCCGGTCTCGACCAGGGTCTCGACCACTCCCCGCGTCGGGGTGGCCCGCAGGTCACCGGTGTTGTTCTTGAAGGCCAGGCCCAGCACGGCCACCTTCGCGGTCGCCGGGTTCTTGCCCAGCTTGACCAGCTCGTCGATGGCGAGCTGCGCCGTGTACTCCGGCATCCCCGCGTTGACCTCGCGGCCGGCCGGCGCGGTCAGGATCTCCACGCCGCGCCGGCGGGCCGAACGCCACACCATCCACGGGTCCTTGGTCAGGCAGGAGCCGCCCACGCCGACGCTGGGCAGCAGGATGTTGACCGTGCCCTTGCCCTTGGGGATCGTGTTGGCCGCGGCGATGACGTCCAGCACGTCCACGTCGTACAGGGCGCAGAACTTGGCCAGCTCGTTGGCGAGGGCGATGTTGAGGTCGATCCACCAGTTGTCGGCGAGTTTGACGATCTCCGCCGATTCCAGGGAGTCCAGCGGGATCACCTCGACTCCGAGGACCCTGTGCCAGAACGCCGCCACGTCCCGGGTGCTGTCCGGCTCCAGCCCGCCGGCCACGATGGGGAAGGTGCGCAGCTCGGCCAGGGCGGTGCCCTCGGCGAGCCGTTCCGGGGTGAAGGCCAGTCCGAAGTCCACACCGCCGATCAGCCCGCTCTGCTCCAGCAGCGGCAGCACGACATCTCGGGTCGTGCCCGGCGGCACGGTGCTCTTGAGCACCACCAGCTGACCCTGGCGGAGGTGGCGGCTCAGCTCCAGGCACGCGCCGCGCAGCTGCTCGTCGGCCAGCGCCCCCTTCTCGCGGATCGGGGTGCCGACCGCGATCAGCACGACGTCGGCGCTAGCGAGCTCGGCGCTGTCGGTGGTGACGCGCAGCCGCCCGGTTGTCACCCCGCGAAAGATCATGTCGGCCAGCCCCTGCTCCTGGAACCGGCAGTAGCCGCGGGCCAGTTCCTCGATCAGCCGGGGATCGGTGTCCACGCCGACGACGTCGAAGCCGCGGTCGGCCAGTGTCGCCGCGATGCACGAGCCGACATACCCAAAGCCGATGACTGCCACTTTAAGGTTTTCACGGTCGGGCAGAAAACGCATCTACGTCTCCAATCGAGAGAAATACGGGGTCGATCCTTCGTCATCAGTGAGCGGCGACCTGAATTCTCCGTTGGGGCGTGCTGGCGTAGGTTTCCGAGAAAGTATGAGAGAAACAGACCGAACCCCGATAGACAGCCGAGTGATCTCGCGTCGCCACCAAATGATCGCTGCTTTCTCGTTTGGCCATCGGCCGCCCTGGATCCGTCGATCCTCAGCCCATCGTCATCCCGGCCGCTCTACGCTGCATCTCCTGGCTTGCCCAACCGCCGGAGCACGCCGACTGCGGCGCCGGCGGCCGCCCCGGGATGCCCGGAGCCGGCACAGGTGAGGCCGTCTCGGCGGTGCCGCGGAGGGCGGCGGATCGGCGGCCCTCCCATGTGCCGCGGCCCGGTGGCCGATACCCGCCTCCATCCGCTGATCTGGGCCTTTTGTGGCGGGATGGTCAGGGCAGGCGCGGCATGTGCCGCAGCGGGCTGTGACCGCCGGTTCAGCGGCGACCGTGCCGGCCGGCACAGCCCGCTGCGGAGGGTTACGGCGTACCCGCAAAGCACTCACAAATCCACTCATATTCCGCAATTCAGAAGATGTGGTGTCGAGAGGCTGGGTGTGAGGCTGCACGGGATAACGATTCTCCGGCGGAACCGCCGCGGTCATCGGTGTGTGGAGAGGAGAACACCATGCGTGCATTCGCGCGCCCTGGTCGCCATCGGACCCGGCGTGGAAGAGCACTCTCGCTCGTCGCGCTCGTGGTCGCCGGCGGACTGAGCATGAACGGCACCGCCCACGCCGACGACGGCGGGGTCTCGGACCGCCCGATCCTGGGCATCTGGGAGGCGCAGAGCCTCAGCGGTGCCAAGAACAACCGATCCCACCCCGACTGGGGTGTGGCAGGGGCGCTCTACCCCCGGCTGGCCCCGGCGCGCTACGCCGACGGACTCAACAAGCCGGCTTCGGGGCCCAACGCCCGGTACGTGAGCAACCGTGTCTTCAACGACAGCAACCAGAATCTGTACTCCGAGCGCAACGTCAGCCAGTGGGGATTCGTCTGGGGCCAGTTCCTCGACCACACCATGGCCCAGCGGCTCGGCCGGCGGGGGACCGGCGACCCCGGGGAGGCGTTGAACACCCCCTTCGACAAGAACGACCCGCTTGAGAAGTTCCGCAACGACCTCGGGGTCATCTTCTTCGAGCGTTCCGCCCCCGCCCCCGGCAGCGGTGTCACCAGCGCCCGCGACCAGATCAACACGATCAGTTCCTACATCGAGGCCTCGGCCGTCTACGGAGACACCGACGCGCGCCTGGACTGGATGCGTGAGGGCAGCGTGGACGGCAACCCGGACAACAACGACGCGCGGCTGCTGATGCCGGGTAACTACCTGCCCCGGCGAGACAGCCGCGGCAACCCCGACACCGCGCCGGCCATGGTCATCGGCGGCCAGCTGTTCACCAAGCCGACCCGGGCCGCCGTCACCGGCGATCAGCGGGCCAACGAGAACCCCGCGCTGCTGGCCACACAGACGCTGTTCGCCCGTGAGCACAACCGGATCGTCTCCCTGCTGCCGAGCTGGGTGTCGCAGCAGGACAAGTTCCAGATCGCCCGGGCCGTCGTCATCGCCGAGCAGCAGTACGTCACCTACAACGAGTTCCTGCCCACGCTGGGTGTGACGCTGCCTCCCTACAGGGGATACAAGCCGAAGGTGGACGCGACGGTCACCAACGAGTTCGCGACCGTCGGATACCGCGGGCACAGCCAGATCCGCCCCAAGTTCAGGATCACTGCCGAGACCGGCCGCTACAGCCAGGCCACGCTGGACGCGCTGAAAGCGATGAACATCGACGTCGTGGTCAAGGACGACGAAGTCGAACTGGCCATCCCCCTGGGCGAAGACGCCTTCTTCAACCCCGACCTCCTGGAGATGCTCCAGCTGGGGCCCATGCTGCACGGCATCGGCCTGAAGGCGCAGAACAAGAACGACGAGCAGATCAACAACCTGTTGCGCAGCGCGGGCTTCGAGCTCTCGGGCAACCCGCTGTGCGGCGACGACCCGACGCTGCCGGACTGCGTCGTCGGTGTGACGGACCTGGGCGCGCTCGACATCGAGCGGGGCCGCGACCACGGCATGCCGACCTACAACCAGCTGCGTCAGGCGTACGGCCTGCCGGCGAAGACCTCGTTCAAGGCCATCACCGGTGAGGCGTCCGACTCGTTCCCCTCCGACCCGTTGCTGACCCCCGGCAACGAGATCAACGACCCGGACAGCATGGACTTCACGCAGCTGTTCGACATCAACGGCAACCCGACCACGGCCGAGGCGGACAACGCCACCAGCGGTGTGCGCCGCACGCCGCTGGCCGCGCGGCTCAAGGCGGTCTACGCCAACGTGGCCGATGTCGACGCCTTCGTCGGCATGATGGCTGAGCCGCACCTGCCGGGCCGGGAGTTCGGCGAGACGCAGCTGGCGATCTGGAAGAGGGAGTTCACGGCGCTGCGCGACGGCGACCGCTTCTTCCACGCCAACGACCCGCTGCTGCCCTTCATCCGGAAGGTCTTCGGGATCGACTACCGCAAGCCGCTCGGTGACATCATCGCCCTGAACACCGACATCCCGCGGGACACCATGTCTCCGAACGTGTTCTTCACCCCGCAGGCCCAGCAGCAGAGCAAGGCGGCCCCGACCCCGTCGGCTGCCGAGCCGGTGGTGCCCAACTCCTCCACCCGCGCCGGTAACGGCCGCGCCGCCACCTTCCGGGCACCCGGGGGACCGGCCGCACTGCCGGTCGGACAGGCACCCGGCGTGTCGCTGACCCGCAGGGCACGCCGCAGGACCCCACGCGGCACCGGCGCGGAGATCTGATCACCGCAACGGCCCCCTGAACGGATGTACGGCCTCGCCGCCGGTAGTGGCTCGGAGCTTGTGTCCCTGCCACTGCCGGCGGCGTTGAGCGTTACGAGGAAGGCACGGCCCCGCAGCGGGTGTCCTCTTTGCCGCCTCGGGTGCATCGGGCCTGTCCTGGCCGCCTAGGCGGCTATCTCGATCCGCCCGTGGTCGCCGACCACCAGACGATGGCTGTCTTGACCGCGGCCGCCGGGACCGACGGTGGCGAAACGGCCGATGAGCGAGCCGCGCAGGCCGGTGACCTCGGAGATCGACGCGCTGTCCAGCACGATGGAGTCGGCCAGGCGCGCGGCGCGCAGCACGCAGTCACGGCCGATGGAGGTGTTCGGCCCGATGTGGCTGTCCTCGATCAGGGTGTTCGCACCGATGATCACCGGCCCCTCGATCCGGGACCGGACCACGCGGGCTCCCGGCTCGATGACGACCCCGCCGTTGACCCTGCTGGCGGTGTCGACCTCTCCGGCGATGCCGGCGTCCAGTCCGCCGAGCAGCCGGCTGTTGCACTCCAGCAGGTCCTCGATGTTGCCGGTGTCCTTCCAGTAACCGTCGTACTCGCTGGCCTTGACCTCGGCTCCCTGGGTGACGAGCCACTGGATCGCGTCGGTGATCTCCAGCTCGCCACGGGCGCTCGGCCGGATGGCGGCGACCGCCTGGTGGACGGCTGCGGTGAAGAAGTAGACGCCGATGAGGGCCAGATCGCTGCGCGGCTGCTGTGGCTTCTCCACCAGCCGTTGCACCGTGCCGTCGGCGGCCAGCTCCGCGACCCCGAAGGCCCGGGGGTCGGCGACCTTGCGCACCACGATCTGCGCGGCCGGGCGCCTGGTGCGGAACTCCTCGGCGATGGAGACCACCCCGTCCGGCAGGACGTTGTCGCCCAGATACATCACGAAGTCGTCATCGCCGAGGTAGTCCCGCGCAGTCGTCACACAGTGCGCCAGCCCCAGCGGCCGATGCTGCTGCAGATAGGTGATGCGCGCTCCGAAACGGGAGCCGTCCCCGACGGCTTCGGCGATCTCTGCCGCCCAGTCGCCGACGATCACACCGATCTCGGTCACGCCCAGGTCGCGGATGTTGCGCAGCACATGTTCCAGAACCGGCCTGTTCGCGACCGGGATGAGCTGTTTCGGCATGGAGTAACTGAAAGGGCGTAGTCGGGTACCCGATCCGCCGGCCAACACCAGAGCCTTCATGAGAATGCTTCCTTTGCCGCAATAGATGTTCGCAATAGAGGTTGTCCTGCCGGCATGCCCGCTCTCGGCCTCAGGCGCCGGAGGCGAGGCCGTCACCGCTACGCGGCGCGGAGTCCTGCCGACTCGGCGAGGACGACGCGGGAGGTGCGGTGCACTTCGGCGTGCCGGCTCTGCGTGCATCGGTTGCACCGGTTGCCGGGCTCCGACGGCCGGACAGGGCTGATGTGAGCCGGAGGCGCCGGATCGAACTCGTGCCGGAAGACGTCGATCGCCTTCTGCAGGCTGAGCGTGATCCGCCGCTGCTCCTCGGCCTCACGCATCAGGGTGGTACACCGCTCGCGGAGCTCGACGAGTTCGCGTTCCTCGACGACCGTCTCGCCTGCTGGATGATCAATCATTTCCTCTCCAAAATGTTCGTGTCCCAGATGGCTGGATCGACGTCAGAAGCGCCGGGTCGCTCATTCCGGGCCCCGGTCCCGCGGCCGCGCCTGCCGCGGGACCGGGGCCGGCGGGCGGAAAGCCCGCACGGCCACGGCTGGTCATGATGTAGGAGAAATGTCAGAAAAGATGGAACGGTAATCGCCATTTATTGCCTGGCTGCATTGTCGAAATTTACCGGCGAGGTGGCCGGACCGGCATTTCTTGACCTCCCTTTCCGTCTATCCCTCGCACCATCAACTCTGCACGTCCCGAGACCGGGGAACCAGATGAATCAAAGTCAGCATGTTGCCTGCCGGTAGCCACTTCCTGCCGACCCGGCGCCGGACAGGGTAAAGGTCACCGGCCGGATCGATCCCGGAGTCAAGGATCGCTCCCGTGATCACACGGTGAATTCGGCAACGGCACGATCCGAGGGGAGGAGCAACGGTCGTCGAGACTGAGCGCGGCCAGATCGTGGACGCTCTGGCACGGCCCGTCGAGTGATGCGGCCATGCGCCGGACCCCCTCGATGATCTGCTGGGGGGAGGTGGCGAAGTTGAATCTGACGAAACCCCGCCCGGGCGTGCCGAACCTGTAGCCGGGTGAGAGCGCGACCCTGCCATGACGCAGGAACACCGCGGCCGGATCCTCACCGAGGCCGAGGGCCCGGCAGTCCAGCCAGGCCAGGTAGGTTGCCTGAGGCGGCCGGTAGCCGACCGCGGGCAGATGTTCGGCCAGCAGGTCGGCCAGAAGCCATCGGTTGCTGTCCAGGCCGGTCAGCAGATCGGTGAGCCAGGGCTCCCCGGCGGTGAAGGCGGCCTCGGAGGCGATCACACCGAGCAGGCCGGCGCACTCGCTGACCTCCTGATGGATGGCGGCGACGTCGGCATGGGCCTCAGGGCCGAAGATGGCCAGAGCCGCCTTGAGGCCGGCCAGGTTCCAGGCCTTGGCCGCCGAGACGAAAGTGATCGACCGGGCCGCGGCCGGCGTGTTCAGGGAGGCGAACGGCACATGCCGTACGCCGGGATAGGTCAACGGCGCGTGGACCTCGTCCACAATGATCCGGACCCCGTAACGGTCGCCGAGTTCGGCGACGGCCAGCAGCTCGCCGCGGCTGAGCACCAGACCGGTGGGGTTGTGCGGGTTGCATAACAGATAGGCCTCCGCCCCCGTGGCGAAGTCCCGTTCCAGCCGATCCAGATCGAGCCGGTAGCCGTGAGGGCCAGGGGAGAGCGGGTTGTTCACCACACGGCGGCCGATGCGGTCCAGCCAGTAGAAGAACGACGGGTAGCCGGGAGTGTTGACCACCACGCGGGCACCCGGGTCGGTGACCAGGCTCAGTGTCTCGACGATCCCGGTCATGACATCCGGCACCAGGCGCATGCCGGACGGCTCGGGTTGCCAACCGTAGCGCCGGGAGGCGAAGCCGGCGAACGCCTCCGGCAGCCGTCCGGCGACCGCGTAGCCGGTGTCGCCATGGGCGATGGCGGAGGTCAGCGCGGAGGCGATGGGTTCGGCGAGCGGCGTGTCCATCTCCGCCACCCACATGGGCAGCACGTCCGGCGGGCATTCCCGCCATTTGACGCTGCGTCGTTCTCGTAGCTGGTCCAGGTGGTACGCGGTGAGCGGGCTGTCGATCCGATCGGTACCGGCGTGGGTCACGTTGGTCAAGGGGATGTCCCTCCATTTCTCGGACTGCGCTGTGGAGCACGTGGTTTCAGGGTGGTTCCGATCGGCAGGAAGGCTCCGCCGGCGAGTACGGCCCGCCATGAGATGCGATGCTCCGTCCATGAACTCGGTGATGAAGGGATCGCCCGGCGTTCTGCTCCACCGGATGGAATTCACGCCGGACGTGCGATGGAGGGCCGGTGGAACACTCGACGTACAAGCGCGATTTCCTGCGGATCACAGTGCATCCGCCCGATCCACGCACCGTGAGAACCTCATCGAACTACCGACTATCCAAATTGTCCTTCCTCGTATAAATGTGATCCGTTATAAATGACTCTGCGCGCTTTATGCGCCATAAACCAGACAGAACGGAGCCAGCAAGTTGCCTGTTGATGACCGCTTCCTGCCACCTATTGCGCACAACGGCCCGGCCAACAGAAACGACAATCCGTCCACCGCCGGATGATGAGAACAACGGCCGGAGAAATAAATTTTCCACCTGTCGAACGGTGAGCTGACCCGGCGCATCACAGGCACCGCCCCGGCATGTCTCCGGGCCGCGCTCGCTCGGGATCAGGCGAAAAGAATGGAGAAGGGCAGCCGTTACGGGCAGCATGGAGCGGTTGGCCACTGATCAAGAAGGCTTGACGCACATGCTCATCGAAAACCTCGCCACACACCCGGACCTGCTCAAGCCGGCACTCGAACTCGGTGACATCGTGCCGAGTTCATGCAACACGACCGGATCGGCACGCTCACCCGAGCCAGACGTCTGGCCGCGCGGTGGCCGGAATACTTCCTGGTAGTGCTCGACGGCGATGTTCCCGTGGCGCGGGCGGTCAGCGTGCCGGTCGCGTTTCCGACCCCCGAGCGGACAGAGAAGCCCGACCACGGCTGGGACGGCGTCATCCTCCGGGCAGTGCAGGACGCGCTCGACAACCGGCCGACGACCACGCTGGTGACGGCCTGCGCGCCTGCACCTGTGACAACGGGATGGGTAGGCCGGTGGCATCGGTACGCCCCACCGGCAAGGTCCGGTGCCCCAAACTGACAATGGAGGAGTACGCCGCCAGGCGCCGAGCCGACGGGCTCCCCGAGGATCCATGGCTCCGCACCCACGAGCGGCTGGGCGCACGATCCGTCAAAATCACCCCGTCCGCGATGAGCATCACCGGAACGCTCGAGCAGTGGCACCGATGGACCGGCGCGCCGCAGGGTCTAACTTCGTCGAAGGAGGTATCGCTCCAGTCCTGGCCTCGGCTGAGCAGGACCTCAGTGTCTACGTGGAACCGAACGTCTGGCTCCAGCACTCCCTCGAGCCTGCCACTTGAGAGGGTGGAGGGCACCCGCCTCGCCGGCATGTTCACCTCTCCGATGGCGAACTGCCCCGCGACCCTTGACCTTCTTGCCCGCGCCGAAGCCATGGCTGATGGCCAGGACGCTGTCAGCGGGGTTGATCGACCACGAGTCGATCAACCCGGCCGCGGGCTTTCACTCTTGATCTCCGACCCCGCCCACGGCGCGCGAGGCCCGATGCGTACGGCACTCAGGTGTTGGCACGGACGACCCAGATGGAAACGTGATCCTCGCCATGGGTGTAGCGCAGGGTGAAAGAGTCCGTCACAATCTCGAAGGCATCAGGGATCATGCCGTAGGGACGCGCGCCGAGCGGCTCCGGCTCATCGACCAGGCCATAGACGGTATCGAGGACGGTGATACGCAAGCCCGGCGGCAACGCCAGAACGGCCTGCTCAGCTTGGGGGTCGAAAAGGACTCGCCGCTTCAACGGCGCTCGCCCGGATGGGAGACGCCGAAGTGACTGTACATCTGCTCGGCGGTCTCGAAAGCGACCGGCGTGGTCTCTCCGCGTCCGGCGGAGTCGATCCGATCCTGGAACTCGGCGATCTCACGTTCGGCACGCAGCTTCTGGAGCTCGGTGTAGTCGTCCTCACTGATGAGTACGGCATGCTCGTCGGCTGACCGGCTGATTCTCACAGGGACGTGGGCATGAACGGCGCGGGAGACCAGTGTGCCCAGGCGCTTGCGAGCCTCGACGATTCCGATCTGTTCCATATCCATGTGAGCATAGTAGTTCATGTGTTCAATGTGTACACCACTTCGGCGTGCTATCGCCGGCGATGATGCTGCTGGCCTCGGCAGACGGGAACCACGTGTCAGTCATTGCTCAGCCAGTGCAGGCCAATAACAGACACGGTCCGCGACGTGATCCACCGCTTCAACGAGATCTGCCTGGCCTATCCGGAGGAGACCTTCAGTGGGCGGGAGACCGTCCCCACCTGCTCAACGCTGACGCTGTGAACATGCCCGCATCTGCAGCGAGAAAGGCACTCGCTGGGGCGGACACCCTCTCGTCGAAGCTGCCTGACCCATCGCTGACTGCACCCTTCGTGACGACAATCAATCCTCGCGGGAGCCTGCGCGATCGCGACGAAGTTCTGGCTCATACCGATGATCGAAGGCTCCGTCTCGATCAGGCGCAGTACGGACAGCAGGTGGTCACGCTGTACTGCGTCCTCCAGCCGCTGGGCAAGGTCGGGGAGAAGCAGCTTGACATCGCCGCTCGCGCT